>NZ_JRLB01000085.1 GCF_000764495.1 Nitrincola sp. A-D6 | reverse complement strand
AAGCCTTGATGAAGCCTGCGCACAAAGCTGATGAGACAGTCATTGCTGTATCAGTATCCTCACAGATCGATAGCGTTGAGAGCCTGCAGCCAGGTAGCATTATTGCGACCACGGACGATCCGGATGTGCATACGATGGGTATGATAATGCTGGAGTCGGCTGATCTGGATGCAGATAACATCACGATTAAAACATTGAAGAACTACGTATTGGTGGCAAAAAACCTGCTTAAGGGAGAAGCTGATGCCGGATTTTTCCTCAAGCAGGCTTATGATGAGCTGTCAGAACTGATTCGTAGCGAAATGAAACCGCTGGTTAGTAGCCAGATCGGTGTGATACATCATGTGTTGTTGGTGGGGCCTGCGTTCAAAGAGCATGAGTCGATGCTGCAAGCTGCGTTACTGGATATGCCGGAAGATGAAAAAGGACGCGGTGTACTGCAGAATATGGGCCTGGTAGGCTGGGAATTGATGAGTGAAGAAGATAGCGAGTTTATGATTGACTTAATAGATACGCTGATTGACTGATTTAACCACACCCCGAACACGGACAATTCGCCTGCTATCTCCGTGTTCGGGTCTTAATCCACTGTAAAACAGATACCCTGTTGATGTATCCTTATACTCTCTACACTGAAGAGGGTGTTGTTGTCTTACCCCTCATTTTTACCCGCTTTTAATCTGGTTAAATAGATTGCATGGATACTGAACAACTTAAAGTCCAAGTTTTTGAACTGGCCGATGAGCAATTGCTCTCCGGTGGCTTTCCTCAAGCTGAAGAGCTGGCAGCGCAGCTTGCTAGCCCACTTGATGATGTCAGTGGTTTTCTTACTCAGTGGCGAAACGAATTACCTCTGCGTGTTGTACTGACTGATCGTGATCTAAAAATGCCGGGCATGCCGGATACTTTGGCGCAGTCATTTGTGCGTATCTGGCATCAGGCTGTACAAGAGGCCCAGTCAGGTGTTTCGCTGACACGCCAGCGAACAGATATCGGTGTTGAAGTCGAAAAGCGCAGTAACGATGAAGCGCTGCAAAGGTCTCAGCATCTACAGCAGGAAATGGAAGCGCGTTACCGGGAACAAACCTTGAAGCTTGAAGAAAGCTATGAGCATGTTAAGGCTCTGGATGCTGAAATCACAGTATTGAAGACCAACCTGTCCAGCGAGACCAATTCACGCAAGAAAGAGGAAAAAGCCCGCTCAGCATTGGAACATGAGCTGGCTCAGCTGAGAAAAGCACATGAAGATGCCCGACGTATGTTTGATCAAAGGATCAAGGATGAGCAGCGGCATATGCTGGAAACCCTGGCCAAGGAAGAAGTGGACACGCGCTATTACCGCAATGCCTTGGAAAAAATACGCGAAGAAGCAGGTAAAAAAGAGTCTGAGCAGACCCGCGAGCTTCATGATCTGCAGGCACGTATGGCACGCAAGGATGTGAAAAATGAAACGCTGAAGTCACAGCTCAAGAGTCAGGAAACCGAGTTACTTAAAATGCGTCAGGACAGTGCATTACTGCAGCGTGATATGACTAAAGTAAACAGTCAGTTACTTGGCGAACTTAACAAAACCAAGCGGCTCGAAACCAAACTCAAAGAGCTACAGGAAGATATTCGGCGTAATAATCAAAAAAATATTTCCTACACCAATGAAGCAGCTAAGCGCGATAACCTGCTGCGTGCTCAACTCATGGAAAAAGAGGAGATGTTGGTAAGGGCTGAGGCTAAAATCAACTCGCTTGAGAAGCGGCTGATTAGCGGAGATGAAGAGATTCGGCGACTCAATTCGCGCATATAATTAGCTATTGTTCATGTATTGGCGCAGCAGAAGTATTTTGTTATTCTCTACAGTTATATAAAAGTGAAAATCCTATACTCAGGTAAAGATAAATGAAACTTCAGCAGCTCAGGTATATCTGGGAAGTCGCCAGGCATGATCTCAATGTTTCGGCAACTGCACAAAGTCTGTATACCTCACAGCCGGGTATCAGTAAGCAGGTTCGTTTACTCGAAGATGAGCTGGGTGTTGAGGTATTTGCCCGTAGTGGTAAGCATTTGACCCGAGTGACTCCGGCGGGTGAAGCAATTTTGAAAATCGCCGGTGAGGTCCTGCAGAAGGTGGAAAGCATTCGTCAGGTAGCTCAAGAGTTCAGTGATGAACGCAAGGGCAGTCTGAGCCTGGCTACAACCCATACACAAGCACGTTACGCACTGCCTCCAACTATTAATCAGTTTATCAAGTTATACCCCGATGTAGCATTGCATATGCATCAGGGTACACCCATGCAGATATCCGAGATGGCGGCAGATGGAGAGGTGGATTTTGCTATTGCGACTGAAGCCTTGGCTCACTTCCCCGATCTTATCATGATGCCTTGTTATCATTGGAATCGCTCGGTCGTGGTGCCCAAGGATCATCCCTTGGCCCAGGTAAGTGAACTCACCCTGGAAGAACTGGCAAAGCATCCGATTGTTACCTATGTATTCGGGTTTACAGGGCGCTCTAAGCTTGATGAGGCCTTTATAAACAAAGGGCTGGAGCCTAAAGTGGTGTTTACAGCTGTTGACTCGGATGTCATTAAAACCTATGTCCGCCTGGGGCTGGGAGTCGGAATTATTGCGACAATGGCTGTGGAACCTGAGCATGACAGTGATCTGGTTGCACTGGATGCTTCGCATCTGTTTGAAGCCAGCACCACCCGTATTGGCTTCAGAAAGGGCACCTATCTGCGTGGTTATATGTATGACTTCATTCGTTTATTTGCACCACATTTGACACTTGATATGGTTGAGAAGGTACAAAACTCTACCAATCGACATGAGGTTGATGAGCTGTTTAAAGGCATCAAGTTACCTCAGCATTAACATTTTTCTTAACTCTGTACTGGAGACCATGCATGGAACTGGCCTGTCTTGATCTTGAAGGCGTCTTAATTCCCGAAATCTGGATCGCGTTTGCCGAAGAGACTGGCATTGATGCGCTAAAGGCAACGACGCGGGATATTCCCGATTATGATGAGCTGATGCAACAGCGCTTACGTATTTTGGATGAGCAGGGTTTCACCTTGGCGCAAATACAGGATACCATCAGCCGACTGAAGCCTCTGGAGGGTGCGGTCGAGTTTGTGGACTGGTTACGCGAGCGGTTTCAACTGGTTATTCTGTCAGATACCTTTTATGAATTTGCTCAGCCATTGATGCGTCAACTGGGCTTTCCGGCACTGCTTTGCCATAAGCTGGAGGTCAATTCTGATGGGCGTATTACTGGCTATACACTACGTCAGCGTGATCCTAAACGCCAGTCGGTGCGTGCTTTTCAGCTACTCAACTATCGGGTAATCGCGGCGGGTGATTCCTATAATGACACCACCATGTTGACCCAGGCTGAAGCAGGTATACTGTTTCATGCACCCGAAAATGTTATCCGTGAGTTTCCGCAGTTTCCAGCGGTGCACAATTACGACGACCTGAAAAAGGCTTTTCTGGCCGCCAGTAATCGGGATTTAACTCTGTAACAACAGCATCCTTGCTGTTTTTGTATCAGACTTTAAACCTGTCTGACAATTGATGCAGCGAATTGGCAACCTGTTTGAGATTGGCCGCCCGGTTGCCAGTCTCACCGGCCTGGTCGGTTAAATTATCGGCCAGAACCTTAATCTGCTCAGTGTTACTGCTGATTTCAGTGGTTACTGCATTCTGCTCTTCAACCGCACTGGCAATTTGTATTGCCATTTCACTGATAGTGCCGCTGGCTTCATCAATTGTTTGTAGCTGCTGCTCAGCCTGTTCGGCACTTTCAACATTGATGTGGGCCTGTTTCTGGCTCTGTCCCATAAGTGTAACGGCCTGGTGTGTAGCATTTTGCAGTTCAGTAATCATGCCACGGATATCGTCTGTGGCCTTGTGACTGCGTTGTGACAGCGTGCGTACCTCATCAGCGACTACGGCAAAACCGCGACCCTGGTCACCGGCACGAGCGGCCTCAATAGCGGCATTCAGGGCCAGCAGGTTGGTCTGTTCGGCGATGCCCTGAATGTTATCGAGAATACTGCTGATACTCTGTACCTGCTGCTCAACTGAGTGTATTGCATCTGTACTATCAGAGATCTGTTGAGTTAACCTCAGGGTCTGCTCCCGGTTTTCCTTAACTACGAGTAGGCCTTTTTGCGTTGACTCTGATGATTGCCGGGCAATGCCGGCTGTTTGTTCGGCATTCCTGGCAATTTCGGCGGTGGCTGAAGACATCTCCTGAGCAGCGGCCGCCAGTTGGGTCAGCTCTTCTTTCTGCCGGGTTAATTGTTCCAGATTATTTTGTACATCTTCAACGCTGCGACCTGATTCCTGATTTAACTGTTCAGTCAGCCGGATCATCTCACTCACGGTTGATTGCAGCTGCGCAACGAAACGGTTGAACGCCAGGCTCATGCGTCCAAACTCATCCGCAGATTCTACATCCAGCCGGTGCGTCAGGTCGCCCTCTCCCTGAGAAATATCATCCAGTGCCCGTGCCAGATGCTTTAAGGGGCGGGTCTGATAATTGACCAGCAGATAGAGCACCACGGCTGAGATCACCAGAACCATCAGGCTTAGTACCAGCAGGGTGATGGTTAGCTGGCTTAATGCATCCATAGCTTCGCTGCGCTTGACCAATAGCAGAAAAGTCCAGTCAGCTTCAGCAATATAGGTGGCTGACATTAACCAGGTTTCACCCTCATAGTGAACGTCTACCACTTCCTGATTGGCAGGAATTGTCTGGTCAGGCAGAAGCTGGCTTATAGTTTGTTGAACCTTGCTTTTATCCGGATGAGCAATGAGGGTCTGGTCACCATCCAGCATCCAGAGTTGTGATGTCCAGCGTGATTCCAGGGTTAATAATTCACGGATAATGGAATCAATACTGATGTCACTGCCAATAACACCCTGGCTGGTGTTTTGCAGTGGAGCCGCCAGTGAAATGATCATTCACCGCTACCGGCATCGGCATAGGGTGAGGTAACGATCAGAGACTTGGTTTCCATAGCCTGCTGGTACCAGGGGCGGGTACGTGGATCATAATCTGATGGCAGGTTTGATGGAGGTTGCGATTGCCACATTTCTCCCTGACTGGTGCCAGCGTATACCAGATCAAATTGTCCGGCATTGCGGGCATAAGTCAGAAATTTTTCTGCGTCACTACGCTGCAGTGGAAGTTCACGACTCAGGCTTGTGAGCAGGTCGGATTTGGCTGTCAGCCAGCCATTGGCAAAGGTCTTGGCATTGCGCAGGGTATTGTGGATCTCACTTTGAACCGCCTGGTTGACTTCCGTATTCAGCAGGCGGTGTGCCAGCGTGCTCAGTGCCAGGAGGGAAAGAATAAGCAGCAGCAGCATGGAACAGAGTAGTTTGGATTGAAAACTGAGTTTCATGGTAAAGGGTTCCTGATCAATTAAGGACTAAAAATAGGCACACCTCTGCCACTTCAATCATCCCTGCCAAGGGTTATATTCTCGCGCATCAGTTGCACGACACAGTTGCCGAACCCGATGGGCGCGAATTATATACCAAAGTATAGAAGTGTATTGGCAAAGTGAGTAGGAATTATGACAAAATCTTGTTGAATCAAGGTTGCTATGTGGTTTGCAGTGTTTTGAGCAGGTTGTTTACCTTGCTGAAAGTTTCAGCATATTCCGCATCAATATCTGAGTCGGCCACAATACCTCCACCTGCCCAGCAATGAATGTGGTTTTTACTACAGACCAGTGTGCGGATGGTGATACTGCTATCCATGCGGCCGCACGCACTGATATACGCAATCGAGCCGCAATAAGCAGAACGTCGATGAGGTTCCAGTTCATCAATAATTTCCATGGCGCGTATTTTTGGCGCACCGGTAATGGAGCCGCCAGGAAAGCATTCGCGCAGTAAATCCAGCGCTGAAAAGTCACCCTCCAGGCGTCCGGTAACACTGCTGACCAGATGATGGACGTTGGGGTAGCTTTCCAGTGTAAATAGTTCCGGTACTTCGACGCTGCCAGGTTGGCAGACTTTGCTTAGGTCATTGCGAAGCAGATCTACAATCATGACATTCTCTGAACGGTCTTTGTCAGAGTTGATCAGTTCGGTTGCCAGTTGAGCATCCTCATCATTGGTGGTGCCGCGTGGTCGGGTTCCTTTGATGGGGCGTGTTTCTACCTGTCCATTATTATCGCAACTAAGAAAGCGCTCTGGAGACAAGGATAAAAGTGCACCCTGATCCAGGTCCAGATAAGCCGCAAAGGGCGTTGGCGCGACTTGTCGCAAGCTTTTCCAGGCTTGCCAGGGATCACCCTGACAAGGAGCGGTAAAGCGTTGTGCCAGGTTGATTTGGTAACAATCACCGGCCTGGATATAGGCGTGTATCCGCTCAAGTGCATGACGATAGTCGCGGGCACTCATATTGCTGGTGAAGGGCTCAAGCAAGCTGAAGGGGGAAGTATCTGTTTGGGAAACAGAAGATACCTCTGAGGTAAGACGGGACAAAAAATTCTGGGTAATAGTGGTATCGGCCAGCGCATGTACCACCAGCCAGCTTTTTTTCTTGTGGTGATCGATGATCACTGCTTGCAGATAAAGTCCTATCACCAGGTGGGGCAAATCGATATCGGCTTCGGCCTGGAGGGGAGTTGTTCCAGATGCCGGTTCAGATCATAGCTGAAATAACCGATCAGCCCCCCGTTTGAGGGGGGGGGCTGATCGCGCAGGTCGCCTAGATCTGCTATCCAGTGCTTAAGCAATGAAAACACCTCTTCACTACTGGGTTGCCAACCTGAGTCAGGTTCGTAAATCTCAAGTCCCTGTGTTGTTAGCTGTACACTTTTTGTTGGTGCGGCTGTGATCAGGTCATAACGACCAAAAGCGCTATCCGGATGACAGCTATCCAGAATAACGGCTTGGCCGAGTGAGCGTAGCCGCTCAAAAACCTCAGTAGCACTTGAAGGATAGGGAAGGGAATAATAGCTGATCACTGTCCACACCGTTTATTAAAAGCGCGATTCTACCGTCTGGAAAGTGGCTGGCGAGCCTGTTTGAAAATCCGTGTCCACTTGTACTGATGTCGGATTCGCAGGCTCAGCATTCGTCTGCATTCGATTAGACACAATAATCGGTATACTTTTGTCTAGTGTTGACATATTTAGCTAAAATCTCTGTTGACGCGGTGATTTAGCCTCGGTAAGGTTGCTTTAAATAAATATTGTCGACAATCTTCAAGGGTTACCATGTCAGACAAAAATAATATTCTGCCTCTCGAGCCTATTACCCGCACCCTGGCTGATCGGGTCTGTCAACAGATCGTCACTGCTATTGTCAAAGGTGAGCTTCCTGCAGGTTATAAAATCAGTGAGCCGGAACTGGCGCGGATGTACGGCATTAGCCGGGGACCTTTGCGCGAAGCGATTCGTCGACTGGAAGGGTTACGCCTGATTGAGCGCAAAGCGCATGTCGGTGCCCGGGTGGTCAAGCTGTCGGCGAATGAGCTGATTGAGATCTATCATGTCCGTGAGGCACTGGAAGGTATGGCCTGTCGCCTGGCGGCACAAAATATGACCGATGCGAGATTGCTTCGTTAAAGAGCCTGCTGGATCAGCATGAGCTGTCTGTGGAAGAAGAAGCCTGGAGCTCATACTTTCAGAAAGAGGGCGATCTCGATTTTCACTACCGCATTGTACAGGGCAGTAAAAATGCCAAGCTGTTAGAGCTGCTTGGCGCTGACCTGTACCACCTGGTACGTATGTACCGTTATCAGTTCAGTGTTTCCAGTTCAAGACCCAAACGGGCATTGAAGGAGCACCGTCAGATCATTGATGCAATTGATGCCCGTGATCCTGAGCTGGCTGAGTTGCTGATGCGTCGGCATATCAGTGCTGCGCGCCGCAATATTGAAAACAAACTGAACAAAGTGTCCGAAACTAAAGGGGAAAATAATGGCTAATTCACTGACTGCCGGTGCGCGTTTTCGTAAAGCACTGAAGGAAAACCAACCGCTGCAGATTGTCGGTACCATCAATGCTTACCATGCAATGATGGCAACACGCGTCGGTCACCAGGCAATTTACCTGTCAGGTGGTGGTGTTGCGAATGCCTCCTATGGTCTGCCTGATTTGGGCATGACCTCAATGAATGATGTACTGGAAGATGTGCGCCGTATTACCAGTGCTGTTGAAACGCCTTTACTGGTGGATATCGATACTGGCTGGGGTGGCGCTTTTAACATGGCCCGTACGGTTAAAGAGATGATTAAAGCCGGTGCCGCAGCCGTGCATCTGGAAGACCAGGTAGCGCAGAAGCGTTGTGGCCACCGTCCGAATAAGGAAATAGTTTCTCTGGCTGAAATGGTGGATCGCGTTAAAGCCGCTGTAGATGCGCGCACAGATGATGATTTTTTCATTATTGCCCGTACCGATGCCTTTCAGATGGAAGGACTGGAGCCTGCTGTTGAGCGCGCTCAGGCCTGTCTGGAAGCCGGTGCAGACGGTATTTTCGCCGAAGCGGTGCACACCCTGGAAGACTACAAAGCCTTCGCGAAAGGTATTAATGGTGCACACCTGCTGGCCAATATCACCGAATTTGGTGCTACGCCGCTGTTTAACAAACAGGAACTGGCTGAAAATGGTGCCTCCATGGTGCTTTACCCCTTGTCTGCCTTCCGTGCAGCCAACCAGGCGGCGTTAAATGTGTTTCAGCATCTGTTGGATGATGGCGATCAAAAAGCCGTTGTCGACACCATGCAGACGCGTATGGATTTGTACGATTTTCTTAACTATCACGATTTTGAACAGAAGCTGGATCAGTTGTTTGCCCAGGCAAAAACAAGTAAGCCGATTCAAACGAGGAGATATTTACATGGCTGAAGCTAAAAAGCTCACTGGTGCTGGTCTGCGTGGCCAGTCAGCAGGCACAACCGCTCTATGTACCGTGGGTCAATCCGGTTCGGGTCTGACTTACCGTGGTTATGATATTCACGAGCTGGCAGAAAAATCCACTTTTGAAGAAGTTGCTTATCTGTTGCTCAAAGGCAAACTGCCGAACCAGGCAGAGCTGGATGCGTATATCGCCAAGCTTAAAACCTTACGTGCACTGCCGGAAGCATTGAAAGTTGTACTGGAGCAGATTCCTAAAGACGCACATCCGATGGATGTGATGCGTACCGGTTGTTCCATGCTGGGTAACCTGGAAACTGAAGAAAGTTTTGATGAGCAGCAGGATGCTACGGATCGCTTACTGGCACTGTTTCCATCGATTATCTGTTACTGGTATCGCTTCACCCACGAGGGTGTACGTATCGATACAGTGACTGATGATAACTCCGTTGGTGGCCATTTCCTGCACTTGCTGCGTGGTGAAAAACCCAGTGAGCTGCATGCTCGGGTCATGAACGTATCGCTGATTCTCTATGCTGAGCATGAGTTTAATGCTTCGACCTTTACGGCGCGTGTGTGTGCATCCACCTTGTCTGACCTGCACAGTTGCATTACCGGTGCCATAGGTTCGCTGCGTGGTCCGTTACACGGCGGTGCCAATGAAGCGGCGATGGATATGATCGAAGACTGGACCTCTCCTGACGAAGCTGAAGCCGAAGTCATGGGCATGCTGGCGCGTAAAGACAAGATTATGGGCTTTGGCCATGCGGTCTACAGTACCTCTGATCCGCGCAATGGCATTATCAAACAGTGGTCTGAAAAACTGTCAAAAGATGTTGGTGATAGCGTGTTGTTCCCAGTATCTGAGCGTGTTGAAGCGGTGATGTGGCGTGAGAAGAAACTCTTCTGTAATGCCGACTTTTTCCATGCCAGCGCTTACCATTTTATGGGTATTCCGACTAAGCTGTTTACACCGATCTTTGTCTGCTCACGTCTGACAGGCTGGGCTGCGCATGTGTTCGAACAGCGTGCCAATAACCGTATTATTCGTCCAAGTGCCGACTATAACGGCCCTGCGCCACGTCCGGTTACACCGATTGAAGAACGCAACTGATCGCTGAGCGGGAGTGGCTCACGGCCACTCCCTGATTATGTTGTTGAATTCCCTGATATTAGAGAGCCCCTGCAATGAATACAGAATTCCGTAAGCCTTTGGCGGGCACTCAACTGGACTACTTCGACACCCGTGCGGCGGTCGATGCCATCCAGCCGGGTGCGTATGAAAAACTTCCCTATACGTCACGCGTATTAGCTGAGCAACTGGTACGTCGTTGTGAGCCTGAAGCCCTGACTGATTCACTCAAGCAGTTGATTGAGCGCAAGCAGGAACTGGATTTCCCCTGGTATCCCGCTCGTGTGGTCTGCCACGATATTCTTGGCCAGACAGCGCTGGTTGACCTGGCTGGCTTGCGTGATGCCATCGCCGAGAAGGGCGGTGATCCAGCCAAAGTGAATCCCGTCGTACCGACACAGCTGATTGTTGACCATTCTTTGTCCGTAGAATGTGGTGGTTTTGATCCGGATGCCTTTGAAAAGAACCGCGCTATCGAAGACCGTCGTAATGAAGACCGTTTTCATTTTATCGAGTGGACCAAAACTGCTTTCAAAAATGTCGATGTGATTCCAGCCGGTAACGGCATCATGCACCAGATCAATCTGGAGAAGATGTCACCGGTGATTCAGGCACGCGATGGCGTGGCTTTCCCGGATACCTGCGTAGGTACTGACTCGCATACTCCGCACGTCGATGCCCTGGGGGTTATTGCTGTGGGTGTTGGAGGTCTGGAAGCCGAAACCGTGATGTTGGGTCTGCCATCGATGATGCGTCTGCCTGATATTGTCGGTGTTGAGCTGGTAGGTAAACGCCAGCCGGGTATCACCGCGACTGATATCGTTCTGGCGCTGACTGAGTTTCTGCGTAAAGAGCGTGTTGTTGGTGCCTACCTGGAATTTTTCGGTGAGGGCGCTTCCAGTCTGACTATCGGTGATCGTGCGACCATCTCTAATATGACACCGGAATACGGTGCCTCTGCCGCGATGTTCTATATCGACGAGCAGACTATCGATTATCTTAAATTGACCGGACGTGAGCCTGAACAGGTTGAACTGGTAGAACACTATGCCAAAGTGACTGGTTTGTGGGCGGATAGCCTGAAAGATGTAGCCTATGAACGCCTACTGAAATTTGATCTGTCCAGCGTGGTGCGTACCATGGCGGGTCCTTCCAATCCGCATGCACGTGTCTCCACCAGTGATCTGGCAGCCAAAGGGATTGCCGGTCAGTGGGACGAGGTTGAGGGTGAAATGCCGGATGGCGCAGTAATCATTGCGGCAATTACCAGCTGTACCAATACCTCTAACCCACGCAACGTAGTGGCTGCAGGCTTGTTGGCGAAAAAAGCCAACGAGCTGGGTCTGATTCGTAAGCCCTGGGTTAAGTCTTCATTTGCACCGGGTTCCAAGGTAGCCAAGCTTTATCTGGAAGAAGCCGGTCTGCTGAATGAGCTGGAGAAGCTTGGCTTTGGTATCGTGGCTTATGCCTGCACCACCTGTAACGGCATGTCCGGCGCCCTGGATCCAAAAATCCAGCAGGAAATCATCGACCGTGATCTGTATGCCACGGCGGTGCTATCAGGAAACCGTAACTTTGATGGGCGTATCCATCCTTATGCCAAGCAGGCTTTCCTGGCCTCACCACCGTTGGTAGTGGCTTATGCGATTGCCGGTACTATCCGCTTTGATATTGAAAAAGATGTCCTGGGCACCGATAAAAACGGTAATCCTGTTACATTGAAAGATATCTGGCCGTCTGATGAAGAGATCGATGCACTGGTTAAAACCAGCGTTAAGCCAGAGCAGTTCAAGCAGATCTACATCCCGATGTTTGATCTGGACCGTGGCGAAGAAGCCAAGAGCCACTGTATGACTGGCGCCCTATGTCTACTTACATACGTCGCCCTCCCTACTGGGAAGGGGCTTTGGCCGGTGAGCGTACAATGAAGGGCATGCGTCCGCTGGCGGTGCTGCCTGACAATATCACCACCGATCATTTGTCACCTTCCAATGCCATCATGATGGACAGTGCTGCGGGTGAATACCTGCACAAGATGGGCGTACCGGAGGAAGATTTCAATTCCTATGCTACACACCGTGGTGACCATCTGACAGCACAGCGTGCCACCTTCGCCAATCCCAAGCTGATTAACGAAATGGCTGTTGTGGACGGGCAGGTCAAGCAGGGTTCACTGGCGCGTGTCGAGCCTGAAGGCAAGGTTATGCGCATGTGGGAAGCGATTGAGACCTACATGGAACGCAAGCAGCCACTGATTATTGTGGCGGGTGCTGACTATGGTCAGGGTTCTTCCCGTGATTGGGCAGCTAAAGGCGTACGTTTGGCCGGTGTGGAAGTGATTGCAGCGGAAGGCTTTGAGCGTATCCACCGTACCAACCTGATCGGCATGGGTGTATTGCCACTGCAGTTTGAAGAAGGGACGACCCGCAAAACGCTGAACATCGATGGTACTGAAACCTATGATGTTGAAGGTGAACTGAAAGCACGTGGCAGCATGACCCTGGTCATCAACCGTAAGAATGGTGAACAGGTTAAAGTACCGATGGTATGCCGTCTGGATACTGAAGCTGAGCTCGGTGTTTATCATGCCGGCGGTGTATTGCAGCGTTTCGCCCAGGACTTCCTGGAAGAAACTGCATAATTTAATTCTATAGGGGGGAGCGGGTCTTATCTGGTTGGACCGTCTGTTGCCATGGATGGCAACAGTGAGCCCCCATGGACGGGTTTATGGCGTGTCCAAACAGATAAGCCCCGATCCCGACTTGCACTGAATATTTGGTGCAGTTACTTTTTAAGGAGCCATGTATGTCGAGTGTTCCTCAGATTAAAATCCCCGCCACCTATATGCGTGGTGGGACGTCCAAGGGTGTGTTTTTCAGCCTGAAGGAGCTGCCGGAGGCCGCGCAGGTTCCGGGTGAAGCGCGCGATAACATGCTGTTGCGGGTGATCGGTAGTCCTGATCCCTATGGTCAGCAGATAGATGGCATGGGCGGCGCGACGTCAAGTACCTCTAAAACCGTTATTCTGGCCAAAAGCGAACAGCCGGATCATGATGTCGATTATCTGTTCGGTCAGGTGGCGATCAATAAGGCGTTTGTTGACTGGTCTGGCAACTGCGGCAACCTCACCGCCGCTGTGGGTGCCTTTGCCATCAGCAAGGGCCTGGTTGATGCTTCGCGTATTCCTGACAATGGCATTTGCACCGTACGCATTTGGCAGAAAAACATCGGCAAGACCATTATTGCGCATGTACCGATCACTAATGGCGAGGTTCAGGAAACCGGTGACTTCGAACTGGATGGGGTGACTTTTCCGGCGGCTGAAGTAGTGATCGAGTTTATGGACCTGCTGATGGTGAAGGCTCTATGTTTCCTACCGGAAACCTGATCGATGAGCTGGAGGTGCCTGGTATTGGTACCTTCAAAGCGACCATGATCAATGCCGGTATCCCGACTATTTTTGTCAATGCGGCTGATATCGGTTATCTGGGTACCGAACTGCAGAAAGACATTAACTCGGATGCCGATGCGCTGGCGAAGTTTGAAACTATGCGTGCTTATGGCGCCGTGAAGATGGGGCTGATCAAGGATATTTCTGAAGCAGTTGCGCGTCAGCACACGCCGAAGATTGCCTTTGTCGCTCCGGCAACTGACTACCAGGCTTCCAGTGGCAAACAGATTGCCGCCAGTGATATAGATGTCTGTGTACGGGCATTGTCGATGGGCAAACTGCATCATGCCATGATGGGTACCGCTTCAGTGGCCATTGCTACGGCGGCGGCGGTAACCGGTACGTTGGTGAATCTGGCGGCTGGTGGCTGCGAGCGTGATGCCGTGACCTTTGGTCACCCATCCGGCACCCTGCGTGTTGGTGCGGCAGCGTCATTGGTTGACGGCGAGTGGACAGCCACTAAAGCAGTGATGAGCCGCAGTGCGCGTGTACTGATGGAAGGTTGGGTCAGGATTCCTGGCGATACTTTCTGATTAAACGAAAATTTGTTGTGCCCTGAGTGAGAATCCACGAGAACCCTTCAGGCTCTCGTGGCTTTTTGAGCCCGATGCTATATCGGGCTTATTTTTTGATGTTACAGGTATTGATGCCAAACAAGCTGTAAGCCGGGCAACGTCCAGCCAATCCGGTAATCAGTGGCACTATGCCAATCCAGGTCCAGGGCGTGCCTATACTCATCACGGCCAATACGAGCAACAGGATACCTACAGCAATTCGAGCAATTTTATCGATGCTGCCTACATTCACTTTCAGATCCATAACTACCTCCGTTTATCGCTGTGATTCAGAATATATACGTTTGTTTACTGTATATTAGACTATTCTTAATAGAAATGATTCAGCGTTACTATTTTTGGCAAAAGTGTTACTGAATAGTTTTAAAATGTCTTCATATATCGATTAGTGCTAAAAAAATTATAAATAATTCTTTTATATTATATGCTAACTCACGTTACACTGCTGGCATTGTTAACTTGCATCTGACAGGAAGCAGAGAATGTCGAATCTTCAGAAAGAAACGGTGTTGGAAGTACAGCACTGGAATGAGAAGCTGTTCAGCTTTAAGACCACTCGTGATCAAGGCTTCCGCTTCAAAAATGGCCATTTCACCATGATTGGTCTGGAAGTTGAGGGTAAGCCGTTATTGCGTGCTTACAGTATTGCCAGTGCTAATTATGAAGAAAACCTGGAATTTTTCAGTATCAAAGTACCGGATGGGCCATTAACGTCACGTTTGCAGCAGATACAGCCAGGTGATCAGATTTATATCAGCCGCAAGCCTACAGGCACGTTGCTGACCGACTTTTTGTTACCGGGTAAGCATCTGTACCTCTTGTCTACAGGTACCGGTCTGGCACCCTTTATGAGCATTATTAAAGACCCGGAAGTCTATGAGCAGTTCGATAAGGTAATTCTGGTACATGGCGTACGTTATGTGTCGGAATTGGCGTATCAGTCCGAAATTCAGGAACAGTTGCCTTCCAATGAATTCTTCGGCGATATGATTAGTGAACGACTACTGTATTACCCCACTGTGACCCGTGAGCCTTATGTGAATCAGGGGCGTATTACTAATCTGATGCTGGATGGCACGCTGTTTAGTGATTTGGGATTACCACAACCTAATCTTGATGATGATCGCTTTATGATTTGTGGCAGCCCGGAAATGCTTAAAGACCTTACTCAGGTGCTGGATAACTGGGGATTCAGTGAAACCCGTAAAGGTGTACATGGCGAGTATGTCATTGAGCGTGCGTTTGTAGATTAAGCACAGCTATTTTGGTAGCACATAAAAAAACCGGCAGGTGTTAACACTTGCCGGTTTTTTTGATTATTAGCTGAGGTTGTGGCTCAGCTCAGTTGTTGCTGCAGAAACTGCAAGGCATCATCAGCAGAAATATCACGGGACTCTGCATCACGGCGGTGCTTATATTCCAGGGTGCCCGCGTTTAATCCACGTTCTGATATAACCAGGCGGTGTGGAATACCGATCAGCTCCATGTCAGCAAACTTGACCCCCGGACGCTCCTTGCGGTCATCCAGAAATACGTCAATACCTTTGGATGTCAGGGCAGCGTAGAGTGCATCAGACTTTTCCCGTACCAATTCTGACTTGTCATAGTTTAAGGGTACCAGTGCAACGGTGAAGGGTGCCAATGCTTCTGGCCAGATGATACCGTTGCTGTCATGGTTCTGCTCAATGGCAGAGGCGACGACCCGGGTAACACCGATACCATAACAGCCCATTTCCATTACTACGGCCTTGCCGTTTTCATCAAGCACAGTGGCATTCATGGCGGTAGAGTAGCTGTTACCCAACTGGAAAACATGACCCACTTCAATGCCGCGTTTGATTTCCAGTTTACCTTGACCGCAGGGACTGGGATCACCGGCCACCACATTGCGTATATCGGCAACTTGCGGGGTAGGCAGGTCGCGCTCCCAGTTAATACCGAAATAGTGCTTGTCTTCGATATTGGCACCAGCGCCAAAGTCCGCCATAACGGCTACTGTGCGATCAATAATGCAGGGAATAGGGAGGTTTATCGGTCCTAATGAGCCAGGACCTGCACCAATTACAGCACGAATTTCTTCTTCAGTTGCCATGCGCAGTGGCAGGGCAACCTCTGGCAGTTTTTCAGCTTTGATTTCGTTGAGTTCGTGATCACCACGGATCAGCAGGGCGATAAAGTCCGCTTCACACTCGTCACTGGCAGCGACAATCAGGGTTTTGATGGTCTTCTCGATAGGAAGCTTAAAGCCTTCTACCAGTGCCGCAATGGTTTTGGTGTTGGGCGTATCTACCAGTCGCATAGCTTCAGCTGGTGCTGGACGAGGTGAGGCAGGAGCCAGAGCCTCAGCTTTTTCGATATTGGCCGCATAACTACCGGTATCGGAGAAGGCGATATCGTCTTCGCCGGAATCGGCCAGCACATGAAATTCAT
The DNA here is from genome assembly GCF_000764495.1 of Nitrincola sp. A-D6. GTDB lineage: Bacteria > Pseudomonadota > Gammaproteobacteria > Pseudomonadales > Balneatricaceae > Nitrincola. The sequence goes on along the minus strand of NZ_JRLB01000085.1, from coordinate 16,403 downwards.
GCGATGAGTTACCGCCGATTGAGCCGTTATCTGCTAGAACCGGGCGATAGTTCAGCCCCAGGCGGTCAAAAATACGACTGTAGGCGTTGTACATTATTTCGTAGGTTTGTTCCAGAGACTCGCGACTGGTGTGGAAGGAGTAGGCATCTTTCATGATGAATTCACGCGAACGCATCACACCGAAGCGAGGACGTATTTCATCACGAAACTTGGTCTGAATTTGGTAGAAGTTGGCGGGCAGCTGTTTATAGCTGCGTATTTCACGCCGAATAAAATCAGTGATAACTTCTTCGTGAGTGGGGCCTACGCAAAAATCACGGCCATGACGATCCTGGATGCGCAGCAATTCAGGACCGTACTTTTCCCAGCGTCCGGATTCCTGCCAGAGCTCGGCGGGCTGTACGGCGGGCATCAGCACCTCCAGTGCGCCTGCCGCATCCATCTCTTCTCTGACAATACGCTCTACTTTACGCAGCGTGCGTAACCCCAAAGGTAGCCATGTATACAGACCGGAAGCCAGTTTGCGGATCATGCCGGCCCGCAGCATCAGTTGGTGGCTGATGACTTCGGCATCAGAGGGCGTTTCTTTCAGGGTAGAGATTAGGTATTGACTGGCGCGCATAGGGGAGCTGTTCCGTAGTTGTCGAAAATAGCCCCCATTTTAGGCCGCTTCGCTCTGCTCTTCAACAAAGCGGATCAGATCTTCGAGCTGATGTTCATTAAATACCGGAATGCCGTTACGAATCAGTTCATCAGCCGCAACACCAGGTGCATAAGTCAGGTTACCTGAAAAGCTGCCATCATAAATCTGATTGTTGCCGCAGGAGGGGCTGCGTGACTTCATTAACGCACAGCAGACCTGCTGCTGTTTGGCTATTTTCAGTGTTGCTTCTGCACCAGCGAGAAATTCCGGCGTAACATCATCGCCATCACGCGTGGTAATCAAAATGGGGAAGCGACATTGAGTTTCTGCGGGAGGCCGGGGGGTAGGTAGTCCACCAAGGGATTCAGGACAGACCATGACTAATCGGCCCTGCTGTTTCCAGCGCTTGAGTACAGGGTGATCCAGCAGGTTATCCCGTCCGTCATAGCGCACTTTCGCGCCCATTAAACAGGCGCTAATCAGAATTTTATCCATCATTCATTTCCTGATTTGTTTTTTATAGTTATTCTATTTTATCAGCGGTATTTTACCGTTTGATGACCCGCTGTACCAGTGACCAGGCAGCAAAAATAAACACACTATTGATGAGGGTCAAGTAGCGCCTGGGGGAGTTGGTTGCCCATATTGACCAGCACTGGCAGGCTGGCTGCCTGCATTTTTGCCATTACGCGTGCACGATGCACTTCGACGGTTTTTGGACTAATGCCCAGTTTGTCGGCGACTTCACGGTTAGACTGCCCTTGAATCACCAGTGCCATCACTTCACGTTCTCTTTGGCTTAGACTGTCAAAACGCTTTTTTAGTTGGGTGGTTTCATGGTGTGCCTTGAAGCGACTTTCAGCTTCGAGCAGTGCTTTGCTGACCAGGCTCAGTAAGCGACGATCATCGAAGGGTTTCTCAATGAAGTCGAGTGCTCCGGCTTTAATGGCATTCACTGCCATAGGAATATCCCCGTGACCACTGATCAGAATTATGGGTAGTTGAATATCGCGCTCTTGCAGCATTTGCTGCAGCGCCAAGCCATTAATGCCCGGCATGCGTACATCCAGCAGCAGGCAACCTTGCTCCCCTTGGTAAACGTCCAGGAATTCGGTTGCTGATGCTGAGCTGACGACATTATATCCAGCGGAGCTGAGTAACCACTGCATGGAGTCGCGGAAGTCGTTATCGTCATCAACAAGAAATACTTTGTTATTATCGGTCTTCATTGTGTGTTTCTCAAAGGTAACTTGAAATGGAAGCAACTGCCGTTTTTTCCGTCACTTTCAGCCCATAGCTGACCACCATGGCTTTCTATCAGTGAACGGGAAATCGACAGTCCCATACCCAGACCACTTACTTTACTGGTCATGAAAGGTTCAAACAACTGTGCCATCATGTCTGGTTTAATACCGCTGGCCTGATCACATACGCTAATTTGAATGGCATGAGGGATGGCTTGAGTGATCAGGGTAATATCAGCCACATCAGTTTTGACGGTACTATAGGCTTCAATGGCATTGCGTAACAGGTTTAGTAGCACCTGTTCCACTTGTACCCGGTCACCGTAAACAACCGGGTTACTCTCATCCAGCTCAAACAGAAAACGTATCTGCTGATCTCTGGCATCCTGGTGCAGAAACTCTGTGACTTCTGTGCAGCATTCATTGATTCTAAATGGACAGGACTGCACTTCAGTGCGTTGGACAAATCGGCGGATTCTACGAATGATTTCAGCAGCGCGATGAGCTTGGCGCGATATCAGTTCCAGTGCACGTTGAGTTTGTGTTGCTGTCTGGAGCTGCTGCTCTTCAATTTGTCGTAGTGTCCCGTTGCTGTAATTCAGTATCGTTGCCAGCGGCTGGTTAATTTCATGAGCCAGTTCGGTCGCCATTTCACCTACTGAAAGCAGTCGTGACATGTGAGCCATCTCATTTTGATGGCGCTTGTATTGCTGTTCCGCCTGCTTTCTGGCAGTAACATCACGCCCAATCAGTGTGTAGTAGTCAACCAGAGTGCGGTCATTGCGATCCCTGTGCGCAATAATTTCACGTAACTCAGCTACGCGCAGACTAGCATCCGGAAGTGCCATAGGGATGGCACCATGCCAGTTACCCTTGACCGCCGCGACCTGTAACGCTGTGAGAACTGCATCCTGGTATTGTCTGTCAGTAAATAGCTGTTTCAGCTGCTGACGAGCGGGCGAGCCGGTTGTATTCAGTGTGCGCTGTGCCGCTTCATTTAAGTAGGTAAAGGTTTGCGAGTTGTGTTGGCAGAACAAAATCATATCTGACGAAGCTTCGACAACCTTTGCCAGGCGTCGGGTAGCCTGCTGTGCGAGTTCTCGTTCGGTTACATCCCTGGAGACACAGATTACTTCAAGCGGGTTGCCCTGTTCATCGCGAATGGTGCGGCTGGTGGTTTCAAACCAGATGTAATGACCGAGTTTATGGCGATAGCGGTAAGTGTTAGTGTAAAGGCCATCACGGTAACTCACATTGCCGCTGCGGTTTTTTAGATTGTCAGCATCTTGCGGGTGAAACAGGGCATAGCCAGAGGTGCCGATAACCTCTTCAGCCTTGTATCCTAATAGCGGTTCAATCGCCGGATTGACATCAATGAAGACCCATTCCGGCGTCGCACTATGGCGTGAAATGAGGTCTGTCGACTGCTCTGCCAGCAGCCGGTAACGATCGGCCTCTTTCTGACTGCGCCGCAGGGCCTCGTGTAAATCTATCATGCGATTATTTTCCTTATTGTCTGGCGCACGAATTGTTTCTCTTTGTCTTAAGTCGGCTTGTGAAATAAGGGAAAATACGTATTATTGCACAAAACGACAGGGACATAACCGGAGAATAACATGACTAAGTCAAATCATAATCCCTATACCTTGGGTTTAGACCAGAACCCAGCTAACTTCACACCCCTTAGCCCATTAAGCTTTATATCCCGTGCAGCTGATGTGTTTCCTGAGCGCACGGCGGTAATCCATGCGGGGGTTCGGCGTAATTGGCGAGAGACTTTTCAGCGCTGCCGTAAACTTGCCAGTGCGCTGGTCAAGCAGGGTATAGGCAAAGGTGACACCGTTGCTGTCATGGCACCTAATTTGCCAGAGGTGTTTGAAGCTCACTTCGGTGTGCCCGTAACAGGTGCTGTGCTGAATGCGCTCAATATTCGTCTGGATGCCGAGGCTATTGCGTTTATTCTCCAGCATGGAGAAGCCAAGGTGGTCATTACTGACCGAGAGTTTTCTGAAGTGATTCAGCGTGCTGTGCGGATGATGGCACACAAACCGCTGGTCATAGATATTGATGATCCCTCCTATGAAGGCGGGGAGCTTATCGGTGAGATGGATTATGAGGCTTTTATCGCCCAGGGTGATGATGATTTCCCCTGGGTGCTGCCGGAAAATGAATGGGACGCCATTACCCTCAACTATACCTCCGGCACCACCGGTGATCCTAAAGGGGTGGTTTATCATCACCGCGGGGCTTACCTGAATGCCATGAGTAATGCGCTGTCCTGGGATATGGGGCACCACCCCGTATATCTGTGGACGCTACCCATGTTCATTGCAATGGTTGGTGTTTCCCCTGGACGATTGCGGCCACAGTGGGCGTGAGCGTGTGTTTGCGTCATGTGCGTGCCGATAGCATTTATGCATTGATTAAATCTGAAAAAGTGAACCATTTCTGTGGTGCGCCAATTGTATTGAATATGCTGAATAATGCCGCTGATGAGATGAAAGCGGGTATTAACCATGAAGTGAAGGTGATGACTGCCGGTGCTGCGCCACCAGCCAGCGTGATCGAAGGGATGGAGCAGATGGGCTTCAAAGTCACTCATGTGTATGGCCTGACTGAAACCTACGGGCCGAGTGTGGTGTGTGCCTGGCACGATGAGTGGGATGAAAAGAATGCCACTGAAAAAGCTCGCTTGAAATCTCGTCAGGGTGTACGTGCCCCAATGCTGGAAGGCCTGATGGTCGCCAACCCGGAAACTATGGTGCCAGTGGCTCAGGATGGTAAAACACTGGGTGAAATATTCATGCGCGGTAACCTGGTGATGAAAGGCTACCTGAAAAATCCGACAACAACCGATGCCTCATTTAAAGGCGGGTGGTTCCATTCAGGTGATCTGGCTGTATGGCATGCGGATGGTTATATCGAGATCAAGGATCGCTCCAAGGATATTATCATCTCCGGCGGCGAGAATATTTCCTCGATTGAAGTTGAGGATGTGCTGTACCGTCATCCGGGCGTTATGGAGGCGGCTGTAGTGGCTATGAGCGATGACAAGTGGGGCGAAGTACCCTGTGCTTTTGTGACGCTTAAAACGGCTGCTGTGGGTGAGGTGAGCGAAGCCGGTATTATTGAATTCTGCCGCGATAATATGGCGCGCTTCAAAGTGCCCAAGAAAATCATCTTCTGTGATCTGCCGAAAACCTCTACAGGTAAAATCCAGAAATTTGTGCTCAGGGATCAGGCCAATCAGGGGTGAACTCCGGTGCGGGCATTTACAGGATAAGCTGTAAGTGCCCGCGTGTTTAGCGGCTAAATCAGGCTTTTTCTTCGCGGATCAGATGTATATCCATCTGTGGATATGGGATATCGATACCATTATTGTCCAGTTCATTCTTGATTTTTTCCAGCAGATCCCAGCGAACAGTCCAGTAGTCCGCACTGTTGACCCAGGGGCGTACAATCAAATCGACTGAAGATGCTCCCAGCTCATTGACTGATATGTTACAGGCAGGGTCTTTAAGGATGCGCTCATCGGCGTCAACGATATTTTGCAGTATCTGCTTAGTTTGTTTCAGGTCCGCCGTGTAGGCAACACCAATCACCAGATCAACTCGGCGTTGCGGTTCTTGTGAATAGTTAACAATATTGCCACTCAGAATATTGGAGTTGGGTACCACAATAACGCGGTTATCCGGCGTTTTCATCATGGTGGTGAAGATTTGTACAGACTCTACAGTGCCCGCTGTTCCCCCCGCTTCAATATAGTCACCCGCTTTGAAAGGACGGAAACCTATCAGCAGAACCCCTGCAGCAAAGTTAGACAGTGCACCTTGCATGGCCAGACCAATAGCCAAACCTGCGGCACCGACTATCGCAACAAAGGAGGCTGTTTGTACACCCACTCGCCCAAGCGCGGCAATAATCACAAAGGCCAACAGACCATACTTGATCAGGCTGGTGACAAAATTGGCAATAGTAGGATCAACTCTGCGCTTCTTGAGCACCCGATTTAATGAGTTGGTGGCGAACTTTATCACCATCGAACCTATCAGAATAATCAGCAGAGCTGCTGTCAGATTAACAGCATAACTGATAATCAACTCTTGATTGTTGGTGATCCAGCCAGTCACATCATTACCCAGTTGCGCTGTATTACGCAGTAGGTTCTCGTCCATTATTCCGCTCCTTCATTACAAATGAAATTTTATTCTATCAATGATGCCAAATTAAACCAGACCCTGATCAATCATGGCATCGGCAACTTTTCTGAAACCGGCAATATTGGCACCCAGAACCAGGTTAGTTGGCTGATTGAACTCTCTGGCCGTATCACTGCTGCGCTGATAGATGCCACACATTATGTCTTTGAGGCGGTTATCTACTTCTTCAAACGTCCATTGGGTCATGCTGGCGTTTTGCGCCATTTCCAGCTGCTGGTGGCAACACCACCTGCATTGGCGGCTTTGCCTGGTCCGTAACAGATTCCAGCTTCAAGGAATTGATCTACCGCTGCTGCAGTTGACGGCATGTTCGCGCCTTCACTGATACAATAAACGCCTTGTTCAAGGAGTATTTTGGCATCCGCAGCGGTTAATTCATTCTGTGTCGCGCTAGGGAAAGCGGCTTGTGCTTTGAAACGCCATACCGCATGTCCATCTGCCGGGTAATCACTGACAGGGATATATTTAGCACCGGAATGGCTCTCCAGATAGGCTTCCAGTGAACTGCGTCTGACTTCCTTAAGCTCTTTTAGCAGGTTCAGATCAATGCCCTGTTCGTGATAAATCGTACCCTGAGAGTCGGAGCAGGTGACTGGTAATGCACCCAATTGGTAAAGTTTTTCAATAGTGTAAATAGCGACATTACCGGCCCCTGATACCAGGCAGGTTTTATTCTTCAGACTGTCATTACGGTCTTGCAGCATGTTTTCGGCAAAATACACAGCGCCATAGCCGGTGGCCTCTTTGCGTGCTAATGAGCCGCCCCAGTTTAGTCCCTTGCCTGTCAGTACGCCTTCGTAAGAGCGTGTCAGGCGTTTGTACTGACCATACATATAACCTATTTCACGTGCGCCCACACCGATATCACCGGCTGGCACATCAATGGTTGCGCCGATATGGCGGTGCAGTTCAGTCATGAATGCCTGGCAGAAACGCATAACCTCCATGTCCGAGCGACCTTTGGGGTTGAAGTCAGATCCCCCTTTACCCCCACCAATCGGCAGGCCGGTCAGTGCATTTTAAAAATCTGCTCGAAACCCAGAAACTTGATAATGCCGGCGTTAACACTGTGATGGAAGCGCAGACCACCTTTATATGGACCCAGGGCGGAGTTGAACTGAATCCGGTAACCCTTGTTGACCTGGACGCGTCCTGATCGTCATGCCAGACAACACGGAACATAATCTGCCGCTCGGGTTCTACCAGACGTTCAACAATGCCTTGCTCGCGATAGTGCTTGTCTTTGTCCAGTAGTGGACGAATTGAGTCCAGCACTTCTTCAGCTGCCTGATAAAACTCTGTCTGGGCAGGGCTGCTTTTTTGTAGTCGGAGCAGAGTGTCATGAACATAGGGCATCATAGGTTTCCTTTCAGGGTCTGTATATGTCTAAAATGGCGCATATTATACGTCTAATGCACATATTTAGGGATTATTCATATGCTCAATATCTGTTGTTTTCGCGTTTTTACGCTTTGTTATTAATTAACTTTTTGATATATATGATATAATTCTATTTATGCTGCTGGTGCTGTATGTGCACCATATAGGTGCGCAAATTATTCATGTGCACCAAATTATTTCTATGTGAACTGCGGCGCCCCGGTATTTTGAGTTATTCCTATACTGTTTTCAGGTGATATGTCAGCAAGCTGCGTCTGGTCAATGTTCTGGCAAGATAAGCGTTGTTAAAATGAAAAAAAATCACGTCATATTTTGTTCAGAAAAACTTCATAATTACATTGATTGAAAGTCAGTGTTTATCCCTTCTGTAGCGGGTTTCGGCAGGGGTGTTACACCTGTTTAGAGTCAAAATCAAGAGTTGAATTTTTTAAAAAATATCTATATTTGGTGTCAACTTGAGATGTGTACACTATATATTGTGTTTTCAGGCTAAAAAGTGACCAGCTGTTTCGGGCTGGTTACCCCATGAATATTTGATATACGGAAGAGCGGTGTTATGCAGAAAAATCTGATGGTAACCAAGCGGGATGGACGTCGGGAACCTATTGATCTGGAGAAGATTCACCGGGTCATCATCTGGGCTGCGGAAGGGCTTCAAAATGTATCCGTTTCTCAGGTTGAGCTGAGTGCACACATCCAGTTCTATGATGGTATCAAAACTGCAGATATTCACGAAACTCTGATCAAATCGGCTGCCGACTTGATTTCAGAAGAAGCACCAGACTATCAATATCTTGCCGCTCGCCTGGCTATCTTTCATCTACGTAAACGTGCGTTCGGTTGTTTTGAAGCGCCGGATCTTTACACGCATGTAAGTCAGTTAGTGGATGCACAGCGTTACGATAAACACCTCATTGAAGACTACACCCAGGCCGAATTTGATGAGTTGAATGCATACATCGACCATAGCCGCGATATGAACTTCAGCTACGCGGCTGTTAAACAGTTGGAAGGTAAGTATCTGGTTCAGAATCGGGTAACCGGGAAGGTGTATGAGTCTCCACAGATTCTGTATATGCTGGTTTCGGCATGCCTGTTCAGCCGTTACCCACAAGAAACTCGTCTAAGTTATGTCAAGCGCTTTTATGATGCGACCTCTTTATTCAAGCTGTCACTGCCTACGCCGATTATGGCGGGTGTGCGCACACCGACTCGTCAGTTTAGTTCCTGTGTTTTGATTGAAACCGATGACAGTCTGGATTCCATTAATGCTACAGCCGGTGCGATTGTTAAATATGTTTCTCAGCGTGCTGGCATAGGGATTAACGCAGGCCGTATCCGTGCCATCGGCAGCCCGATCCGCAATGGTGAAGCCTTCCATACCGGCTGCATTCCTTTTTATAAGCATTTTCAGACGGCGGTTAAATCCTGTTCGCAGGGTGGTGTTCGTGGCGGTGCCGCAACCCTGTTTTATCCGATCTGGCATCTGGAGGTTGAGTCCCTGTTGGTGCTGAAGAACAATCGGGGTGTGGAAGAGAACCGTGTGCGCCATATCGACTATGGCGTGCAGATCAACAAGCTCATGTACCAGCGTCTGATCAAGGGTGAAAATATTACCCTGTTTAGTCCGCATGAAGTACCCGGTTTGTATGAGGCTTTCTTTGCCGATCAGGATGAGTTTGAACGTCTGTATGTGATGTATGAACAGCAGCCTGACATTCGTAAACAGACAATTAAAGCGGTTGAGTTGTTTGGTCTGCTGGCAGCTGAACGTGCTTCCACCGGCCGTATCTATATTCAGAACGTCGATCACTGTAATACCCATAGCCCATTTGATCCGGCTGTAGCACCTGTGCGTCAGTCTAATCTCTGTCTGGAGATTGCACTGCCAACCAAGCCGCTACAGGATGTGAATGATCCGGAAGGCGAGATTGCGCTCTGCACCCTGTCAGCCTTCAATCTGGGTGCGCTGGCATCCCTGGATGAATTGGAAGATCTGGCTGACTTGATTGTTCGCGCCCTGGATAACCTGCTGGACTATCAGGACTATCCGATTCCAGCCGCTTATAATGCCACTGAAAACCGCCGTACCCTGGGTGTGGGCGTAACTAACCTGGCCTATTATCTGGCAAAAAATGGCGTGCGTTATTCCGATGGTTCGGCAAATGGTTTGGTTCACCGTACCTTTGAAGCTATTCAATACTTCTTGCTTAAAGCTTCAAACCAACTGGCAAAAGAGATGGGCGCGTGTCCTAAATTCAATGAAACCACTTATGCTAAAGGGTTGTTGCCCATTGATACCTACAAGCGTGATATCGATAGTTTCTGCGAAGAGCCGCTGCATTACTTCTGGGAAACCTTGCGTGAAGATATCCGTGAATTTGGGTTGCGTAACTCTACACTGACGGCACTGATGCCCTGTGAAACCTCGTCACAGATCACTAATTCCACCAATGGCATTGAGCCACCACGTGGTTTCGTATCAGTTAAATCCAGCAAAGACGGGATCATGAAGCAGGTAGTTCCGGAGTATCTGGAATTACGCGATCAATACGAATTGCTCTGGGATATACCCAATAATGAAGGCTATCTGCAGTTAGTGGGTATTATGCAGAAGTTCGTCGACCAGGCGATTTCAGCCAATACCAACTATGACCCAACCCGTTTCCCCGGTGACAAGGTGCCGATGAAGCAGTTGATGAAAGATTTGCTGACTGCCTATAAATATGGCCTGAAAACACTCTATTACCATAACACCCGTGATGGGGCGTCAGACCAGCAGGATGATGCGGGTTGCGAAGGGGGTGCCTGCAAGCTGTAAAGCCCAGGCCCATCTTTAGTAATACTTGAGTCTCACACAAGGAGCAAGAGCAAGGGTTATGTCATATTCAACATTCAGTACCAGTGATCACGATGCCACACTTGAGCCGATGTTTTTCGGACGCAGTGTCAATGTTGCTCGTTATGACAGACAGAAGTACCCGATTTTCGAAAAACTGATCGAAAAGCAGTTGTCTTTTTTCTGGCGTCCGGAAGAGGTTGACCTGACCAAGGATCGTAAAGATTTTTCAGATATGCCAGAGCATGAAAAGCATATATTTCTGAGCAATCTTAAGTACCAGACACTACTGGACTCAGTGCAAGGCCGCTCTCCCAATATCGCTTTCCTGCCGGTAGTCTCGTTACCGGAGCTGGAAACCTGGTTTGAAACCTGGGCCTTCAGTGAAACCATTCACAGCCGCTCTTACACGCATATTATCCGTAATATCATCACTGAGCCCTCGGTGGTGTTTGATGAGATAGTGACCAATCCGGAAATTGTGCGTCGGGCCGAATCAGTCACGCGTCTGTATGATGAGTTTATCGAGCTGGTGACGGTCTATAGCCTCTATGGTCCGGGCGTTAAGGAAGTAGATGGCCGTACACTGGATGCCAGTCTGTACAATCTGAAAAAGAAACTCTATCTGACACTGGTGTCGGTGAACGTACTGGAGGCCATTCGCTTCTATGTTAGTTTTGCCTGCTCCTTTGCCTTTGCTGAACGCGCCATTATGGAAGGCAATGCCAAGATTATTCGTCTGATTGCCCGTGATGAAGCCTTGCACCTGACGGGTACGCAACAGATGCTGAATATTTTGGCTTCGGGTCGTGATGATCCTGATTTCAAAAAAATAGCCATTGAGTGTCGTCAGGAGGTAATCGCTATTTTCCAGGAAGCGGCTCAGCAGGAAAAAGACTGGGCAGTCTATCTATTCAGTCAGGGCTCCATGATTGGTCTGAATGCGCGTATTTTGAGTGATTACGTTGAGTACATCACCAATGTCAGGATACGTGCTTTGGGTCTTGAGGATATCTTTCCTGCACGGCAGAATCCTTTGCCCTGGATGAATGCCTGGCTGATCAGTGACAATGTACAGGTGGCACCTCAGGAGTCGGAGATCAGCTCTTATCTGGTTGGTCAGATCGATAATGATGTGGAAACCGAAGACTTTGATGGCTTTGATCTCTGAGGAACACTATGGCTGGTATTCCGCGAATCAAGGTTAATAACTTTCATACCTTTTATTATCAGTATGAGTTCTCCCTGTTGGATGCGTTGGAAGCGCAGCAGATTCCAGCCCCCTACAATTGCCGGGGGGGGCTACTGTGGTACCTGTAAGGTCAGGCTGCTGGATGGCCAGGTAGAGCCCGTACAGGACGCTCTGGTTGATTTGAAAGAGGATGAGATACTGACTTGCTGCTGTCGCCCGACATCACATATTGAAATAGAGCTGCCGGATTAACTTGCAGCTCTGTTTTTACCTCCCTTCTGCACTGAAAGTACATAAAAAACAAGCCTTATTTTTAAGTTTTGCACATGCGAAAAGGCTTGACACAAATTGATTGATCCAGATCAAAAGAAATTCAACACCATCCCTATTGACTATCCTAACGTATTGATATTAATAGAATATATTTGATCTGGCTGTTTTTGTATCAATTCGCTGAAAGCCCCATGCTGCGCCGAGTTGCGCTATTCATCCAAAAACTAATCACAGATTTATCCACAGATAATGTGAGTAACCTGTGCCTGTATATAACTACTCAGTTTTATCTTTGAATTCACACAGATCTTCAATTGCGCAAGCGCTGCAGCGTGGTTTTCGGGCAGTACAGATATAGCGTCCGTGCAAAATCAGCCAGTGATGTGCATCCAGTAAAAATTCAGCGGGTATAAAGCGCATAAGGCGTTGCTCAACGTCCAGCACAGTTTTGCCTTTGGCGATCCCTGTGCGGTTAGAAACACGAAAAATATGCGTATCTACCGCCATTACCGGTTGGCCGAATGCGGTGTTCAAAACCACATTCGCTGTTTTACGCCCGACACCTGGAAGTTTTTCCAGTGCTTCACGTGTTTGTGGCACCTCACCCTGATGCTCACTCAGTAACAGGGCGCAGGTTTTGATCACATTTTCAGCCTTGGTGTTAAACAGGCCGATGGTGCGGATATAGTCTTTGACACCTGCCACACCCAGCTGCAGAAGTGTTTCAGGTGTATTAGCGATAGGAAACAGCTTGCGGGTAGCCTTATTAACACTAACATCCGTAGCCTGCGCTGATAGCATCACGGCAATCAGCAGTTCAAATGGCGTTTGGTATTCCAATTCTGTGCGGGGCTCAGGATTCTGCTCGCGTAATCGCGAAAATATCTGGTAACGTTTGTCAGCATTCATGGGTTGGTTATCACAGGGTCACAAATTGGTTACGGCCTCTTGCCTTGGCTTGATAGAGGGATTGATCGGCCTTCTCCAGCCAGCTCTGATAATCAGTAAAGCTGTTATCGGCAGCCGCAATACCTAAACTGATAGTGACCATCAGTTGCTCACCCTCGTAAGGAATGGGTTGGGTTTCTACCATGTAGCGAAGGCGGTCGGCCAGAATTTCGGCATTAGCGGCTGGCGTATTCAGCAGGAGTATGCCGAACTCTTCACCACCATAACGTCCGGCAATATCGGTGGTGCGGATCATTTGGCGGATAATGTCTGCCAGTTGACGAATAACGGCATCGCCAGCCAGATGGCCCTGGGTGTCATTCACCTGCTTAAAGTGATCGATATCCAGCAAGATCAATGAAGTGGGCTGTTGGGTTCGGACAAAACGGTCAAACTCCTGTTGCAGGCACGACTCCCAATAGCCCCGATTGTTTAAGCCAGTTAAATGGTCTGTACGACTGAGTTTGCCTAACTCCTGATTGGCACTCTCCAGTGCCTGGCGGCTTACAGCCTCATCAGTAACATCGTATATGATCAGACCTATCTGTCGGATTTTTCCGTCCGGGGAGGTCAGTGGAATCAGGGTAATATTCTGGTACATCCAGCGTGCTGATCCGGTAATTGGACGATAACTCTTGAAACGAAATAACCAGGGGCGCTCTTCCCAGGTCATAAAAGCCGGGTTGTGTAATGTTAGCACGCTGTTCAGCTTACGCTTGAACCACAGGGTATCCAGTTCAGGAAATAAATGGAACAAAGGCTGTCCATGCACCCGGCTACTGGGGAGTCCGGAATGATTCACCATAAAGTTATTCCATAACGCAATGTTGAAATCACTGTCGAGTACCAGTAGTCCAACATCGAGGTTATCCAGCAAACTCATCTGCCAGTGCAGGGTATGCAGTTCTGTTGGGCGCGACTCATTCATTTCAGCAGCTCCAGGCGCTCTGTTAACGCAGGCAAAGAGTCTTGCGTAAATAGCATCAGCAGGTCACAGTGAGTTGTATCATCACCGATCTGATAGTCGATCTCAATACACAGCAGCTGCTCAGTCGCAGCAGGGCTGTGCTCAAGCCTAAAGGGTTCAGAATGAAACCCAAGAACATGTGGCGTCCCCCGACTGAGTGACAGGTCCAGGAGTTTACTGAAATTGGAAAGGAACGCGCCGGTCAGTACGTTAGCGATATCCATCAGCACGGCCCGTTCAGTGGTTTCAGTTAGCTCGCCTTGGTAATGCAATAGATTAGCCAGCTCAATAATTGAGGTATCTTGAAATATAAGCAGAGCTTCACCCGCTATACCTGGAGCGCAGAAGCCTTGACAGACGGTCGTGGCGGGTTGATTACCTGTGGCGTTCTTGAGAGCACTGGCCAGATCTGTGGTGCTGATACGATCAACACGGGGAACAGGCAGGTGAATAAAGCGTTTCAGTATGTCTGCCAGCTGGCTGGCGGTGCGGCCCATAGCGATATTGGCTACTTCCTGTACCGAGTCAGTAAGGCTGTCAGGTATATGTAGTGGTTCGCCGACGGGTGTATCTGAATTGCCAGGTTCCAGCTCATCAATCAGTCCGTACTCTTTCAGAGAGCTCGCCAGTAGCTCTGCACTGATAGGCTTGGCAATAAATCCAAGTGCTCCCAGTGCCATAACCCGCTTGCGGGCATTCTGTTGTACATCACCTGATACAACCACGGTCAGGCAGGGCAAATCATCGCGCCGGATACGCTCGAGTACCTCATAACCATCCATAATCGGCATGGTCAGGTCAAGAAACAGCAGGTGCCCCTTGCCCTGACGTATCGCTTCAAGCGCTTTGAGACCATGCTCAGCAAAGGTAATATCAACATTCCAGTGCTTCAGGGCACGACCCATTTGGTTTCTGGCGAGCTGGGAGTCATCGCAGATAACGACAGGGATGGGCTGTGACACAGGGGATGCTCCGGTTCTGAGTGTATAAAATTTAACCGACTGATGTTAAACAAAAAAAAGCTAATATGCAATGTAATATGACCCGGTGCTGCAGCGACTAAGGTATAACACGCTAGCGGCTACAGCACCTCACTGACAGCGATTTGAGTTAAACCTCATCAAAATCAGTACCGCTTTGCGGGTTCGAGCGGGCTTCATCCGGTTGCTGCTCCAGACCCTTTTCAGCGTTGCGAGATGCTTGGGTACTGACCAGATTGAGTGGTACTGGTGGTGCGGAGCCATCCTTGTTTTGACCGAAGTACAGGGTCATATGCGGGAAAGGTATCTCTATACCGGCTGCATCCAGATGGCGTTTCACTAAGCGGTTATAGGCGCGACCGACTGACCATTGAGAGCCTGGCAGGGTTTTGATGCGTACACGAATATTAACCGCGCTGTCCGCCAGTGCGGAGACACCCTGAACTTCCAGTTCATCCATAACATCCTTGCTTTGTTCTGGATCACTCATCAGTTCATCGAAGGCGGTACGCAGATGTGTTGTGACTTCATCGGTATCTTCGCGATAGGCTACCCCATAATCACCGACATGGTAGCCATAGCCACGCATATAGTTGGATACAGTGGTAATGGAAGAGAAGGGAATCAAGTGGTAGGTACCAAAGCGGTCACGTAGCCCTAATGAACGAATGGTAAGGTTTTCTGCCGTACCGGTAATGTTATCGGCGGTGACCACGTCACCCGTGTTAATGGCATTTTCCAACTGTATAAAAATGCCGGTGATAACATCCTTTACCAGAGTCTGGGCACCAAAGCCGATGGCCAGGCCTACGACCCCGGCACCGGCAATCAGCGGACCGATATTCAGCCCAAGTTCTGCCAGAGAGATCATGACCGTGAACACGATCAGGGCGATCATAACGGCGTTACTTAACAGTTTTAGCAGGGTTTGCTGACGGGCACTGGCAATTCCGCGACCTGTAGGACTTAACTTATGCTCAACCCAACTGGCAAATGCGATCCAGGTTAGTTTGGCAATCAGCAGGATAATGACCACTGTCAGGACTGTGCCTAATACACGGCTGCCGCTTTCCGAACTCAGCCAGGCGGTAAAGTTAAACAGTGACCAGGCGTCCAGTACAAAAGCGAACACCACCAGCATAATAACCAGGCGTACTATCTTCAAGGATGTGGGGATGAACTCATTCAAGCGGGCTTGTAATGCCGGGAAGCGGGCTTTCAACTCATCAGGAACCTGTACCTGACGGGATATAACCTGCGTCAGCAGTGCCGAGATAAACAGACCCACCACAATAGCCAGCAGGGTTTGCATACTGGCTTGCAGCATCACCGGTAGTGCATCTTCGGGACGTATGGCGGTAACCAGTAACAAGCCGGCAAAATAGGCGATTGCCAGCAGGTGCCAGCTGCGCGACAGCATATTTAAAATAATCTTGGTAAAGGCAAAATCCGAATTTTCTGCCTGTTCACTGATACTCTCAGCGACACGCTTTTTGTTCTGCAGGATGATCGCCAGGGCATAAGCGAAAGCGGTCAGCATGACCAGCAGGCTGACAAGGTGGCCAAGTGCCGGTGCCACATAAAAATTCACCACGGGTACCAATAGCAGCATCCCGTAACCGATAAAGCTGCTGATTTTGGCTATCCAGCATTCCAGTAGGCGGCGGTCTCAGCACAGAAGGGTAATAGCCGTAAG
>NZ_JRLB01000084.1 GCF_000764495.1 Nitrincola sp. A-D6 | reverse complement strand
AGCACTGGAGCAACAACCGACAGACCCGGCCACACTGGATCCATGGGCTGGGTGCTATTTAAGCTGGATCGAGCTAAAGAGGCGCTATTATTTCTGCAACGCGCTTACGCCGCCTACCCCGATACGGAGGTAGCTGCCCATCTGATACGTGTACTGGATAGACTTGAGCGCAGGGATGAAGCACTTGATCTACTCGAAAAACATCTGCAAATCACACCCGATAATTACCATTTGCTTGATGCAGCCAAACAGATCGGAGCACTTTAGGGTTATGAAATTACTACTCGCCTGCATGGCTGTGCTGTTTCTATCCGCCTGCAGCGTTTCGCCGAGACTACCCGCACCCGACACGCAAGAACAAGCCTTTATCTACCAGATGAATAACTGGTCCATGGATGCACGTATCAGCATCAGTCGTGCGGAACGTAGCGACAATGCCAGACTCAGTTGGGAACAGAAGCATGCTGACTACCGTATCGGTATGACAGCCGGCCCATTCAACCAGTCAGTTGCAGTGATGCGAGGACGACCCGGCCAGGTGGAAATTCAGGTAGCCGGTGAAGATGATCGCTATACAGCCCGCTCACCTGAAGCGTTAATGCAAGCCTTATTAGGTTGGAGCCTGCCAGTGAGCCATGCCGTTTGGTGGATACGTGGCCTGCCAGACCCTGCCCGCCCTCACGAAACCCTGACTATAGATAGTCAATTACATTTTCTTCAGGCGGGCTGGGATATACACATTCTACGTTTCCAGGAAATCGAGCCGGGGGTTCGCCTACCTTCACGGTTACGAATGGTGCATAATGACCTGACAGTCAACCTGGTCATCAGTCGCTGGCAACTCTTCGACGAATGATCCACAGCAAAGTCCAAACAGGTTCCTCAGTCTTATCCAAGACAGGGGTTGATTTTTGATCTGATTTTGCACAGAATACGCGCCTTCCTTTCAAGGCTACTTTTTGCCGGAGGAGTTACTGGGGTATCGCCAAGTTGGTAAGGCACTGGATTCTGATTCCAGCATGCGTAGGTTCGAGTCCTACTACCCCAGCCAATATTTATGATGACTGATAAGTTTTCAGCACCCAAATTTCATACTGACGCGATCGAGAAGGTAAAGCGCATGTCCAGCCTGATGATCTTCACCGGCAATGCCAACCCTGAATTGGCAAAAAAGGTGGTAGAACGCTTAGATATACCATTAGGGAAAGCTGACGTAGGCCGCTTTAGTGACGGTGAAGTAAGTGTTGAAATACAGGAAAACGTCCGTGGCAAGGACGTGTTCATTATTCAGTCAACTTGTGCGCCAACCAACGACAACCTGATGGAACTGATCGTATTTGCTGACGCGATGCGACGGGCATCAGCCATGCGCATCACGGCTGTTGTGCCCTACTTCGGTTACGCCCGCCAGGACCGTCGCCCACGCTCCACCCGTGTTCCCATCAGCGCCAAGGTAGTAGCGAGCATGATGACCAGCGCTGGTGTTGACCGCGTATTAACAGTTGACCTGCACGCTGATCAGATCCAGGGCTTTTTCGATATTCCTGTGGATAACGTCTATGGCTCGCCGGTATTACTGGATGACATCGTTGACCAGAAATACAACAATCTGATGGTGGTTTCACCGGATGTTGGCGGGGTAGTCCGTGCCCGTGCCGTTGCCAAGCAGCTTAACTGCGATCTGGCCATTATTGATAAGCGTCGCGAAAAAGCCAATGAATCCCAGGTAATGAATATTATCGGTGATGTCGCCGATCGCACCTGCATCCTGGTTGATGACATGTGTGATACCGCTGGAACTCTATGCAAAGCGGCACAAGCCCTAAAAGATAAAGGCGCCGAACGCGTTATTGCTTACGTTACACACCCGGTACTTTCAGGCGCTGCCATCGATAATATTAACGCCTCACAACTGGATGAACTGGTGGTAACTGACACCATTCCGCTGTCACCGAGAGCACAGGCCTGCGGAAAAATCCGTCAACTGACACTGGGCCCGATGTTGGCAGAAGCGGTCAGACGTGTATGTAATGAAGAATCCATCAGTGCGATGTTCCGTTAAAGAACAGCGCACTGAACCAGACGGTACTCACCGAGTACCAACATTTCCCTGAGCTACAGGGCAACTAAATGCTGCAAGTTTCTGGTCGCGGGAATTGCAGTTTTTTTAATTTATAGGTAATACCCATGTCAAAATTCGTAATTAACGCCGTAAGCCGTGAAGATCAGGGGAAGGGTGCGAGCCGCCGCCTGCGTCGCCAGGGCATGGTACCAGGTATCGTTTACGGTACCGATACACCGGTAGCTGTTTCTGTTGTCGGTAAAGATCTCTACCGCATGCTGCTGGAAGATGGTTTCTACTCGTCGATCCTGACTGTTCGTCTGGATGGCAACGACACACCCGTTATCATCAAAGATCTGCAGCGCCACCCAGCTAAGCCGGTTGTTCTGCATGCGGATTTCCAGCGCATTGATGATAAGCAGAAAATCAAAATCCAGGTACCTCTGAACTTTGTAAACTTCGAAAAATCTGCTGCCTCTAAAGCAGCTGCCAAGTTTGCACCCGAAGCCTCTACTGCTGAAGTAGTGTGCTTACCAAAAGATCTGCCAGAAGCCCTGGATGTAGACCTGACTAATATTGAAATGGGTCAGATTGCTCACCTGTCGGATGTTATCCTTCCAGAAGGTGTTGAAATCGTAGCACTGCGCCGTGGTGAAGATCACGACCAGGGTATCGGTTACTGCTACGCCCCACGTGGCGCTAAAAAATAATCAGCCTGACGGCTGATCAATACCGGCATGACTGACGTCATTCAACTGATTGCAGGCCTGGGTAATCCTGGTGCAGAGTATTCAGGAACACGTCACAATGCCGGTGCTATTCTGGTGGAGCAGCTTGCTGCCCAGCAGAATACACCTCTCAGACCCGAGGCACGCTTTCATGGCCACTATGCCAAAGTGATGCTCAACGGTCATCCAGTACACCTGATTATTCCCTCCACTTTCATGAACCTCAGCGGCAAAGCGGTTGCGGCACTGGCGAATTTTTATAAAATTGCCCCAGATAACATTCTGGTAGTCCATGATGAACTGGATCTACACCCGGCAAGGCTCGCTTAAAAAAAGGCGGCGGACCCGGTGGACACAATGGCCTGAGAGACATTATTACCCGACTGGGAAATAACAAAGACTTTTATCGCTTGCGCATCGGTATTGGCCATCCAGGCCATGCCAGCCAGGTTTCCGGCTTTGTACTGACACGAGCCCCGGAGTCCGAGCGCATACAAACACAAGCCGCCATTGACGAAGCCTTGCGCTACCTTCCACTGGCCGCAGCAGGTGAATGGCAACGCGCAATGAATCAACTGCACAGCTTCTCTGGCTGACCAATTAACAGGAACAGATCATGGGTTTTAAATGTGGCATCGTCGGACTGCCTAATGTCGGCAAGTCGACCCTTTTTAACGCACTCACAAAAGCCGGCATCGAGGCGCAGAACTTCCCTTTCTGCACCATCGAACCCAATGCCGGCGTTGTACCTATGCCGGACCCACGCCTGCAAGCGCTGGCTGATATCGTCAAGCCGGAACGCGTGATACCAACCACAATGGAATTTGTTGATATCGCAGGCCTGGTAGCGGGCGCGTCTAAAGGCGAGGGTCTGGGTAATAAATTTTTGGCCAATATTCGCGAGACAGATGCCATTGCCCATGTGGTTCGTTGCTTCGAAGATGACAATGTTATCCACGTCGCTAATCAGATCGATCCATTGGTAGATATAGAAACCATCAATATGGAGCTGGCTCTGGCTGATCTGGATTCAGTTGAGAAACAACTGCAGCGCGTTACCCGCAACGCCAAAGGGGGTGACAAGGAAGCCATCGCCGCCAAGGCGCTACTGGAGAAGCTACTGCCGCACCTGGGCGAAGGCTACCCAGCACGAGCGCTATCATTGAATGACGATGAGCAGCGCCTGATCCAGACCTTTCACCTACTGACCACCAAACCAACCATGTATATCGCCAATGTGGCGGAAGATGGCTTTGAAAACAACCCGCACCTGGATAAAGTGCGCGAACTGGCAGCAACAGAAGGTGCCGAACTGGTCGCTATCTGCAATAAGCTGGAATCCGAGATCGCTGAACTCGAAGATGAAGAAAAACTGGAGTTCCTGCAAGAAATGGGCATGCAGGAAGCAGGACTTGATCGGGTCATCCGTGCCGGCTACAGCCTGCTGGGTCTGCAGACCTACTTCACCGCAGGCGTTAAAGAAGTCCGCGCCTGGACCATACGCATTGGCGACACAGCACCTAAAGCAGCGGGCGTTATCCACACTGACTTTGAAAAAGGCTTTATTCGTGCTGAAGTGGTCGGCTACGATGACTTCATTAACGGTAAGGGTGAGCAGGGTGCCAAGGAAGCGGGCAAGTGGCGCCTGGAAGGCAAAGATTATATCGTCAAGGATGGCGATGTCGTACACTTTCGCTTCAATGTATAAAATCTGCTTAAAAGCCTCGAGAATCAGGGTTTTTTGCACTTAAACTGTTGACAGCAAGGGCCAAAAAGCGAATAATTTGCGGCCTTGAAAGCACGTGGCAATATAGCTCAGTTGGTTAGAGCAACGCATTCATAATGCGTGGGTCGCAGGTTCGAATCCCGCTATTGCCACCAGTTTTCAACACTCAAGTTTTTAGGGGTATCGCCAAGCGGTAAGGCAACGGGTTTTGATCCCGTCATGCGGAGGTTCGAATCCTCCTACCCCTGCCATTTTCAGGTTTGTCGGCAATGTAGCTCAGTTGGTTAGAGCAACGCATTCATAATGCGTGGGTCGCAGGTTCGAATCCCGCCATTGCCACCATTCTACTGGGGTATCGCCAAGTTGGTAAGGCACTGGATTCTGATTCCAGCATGCGTAGGTTCGAGTCCTACTACCCCAGCCATTTCTATTTAACTTATCCTTTGTGTGTATTTTTCATTCAGATTATTCACGCACCCGTAACTGGCCGCTATACTGTTATGTATTAAACTGATTCTTAGCCCTTCAAGACAGTGGCAGTCTTATGAATGCTGACATACCTGCTAGCCAGTTAAACAACGTTATCACTCCTGGTCGTGAGCAGCGCAAGAATATATCCATCCTGTTTATTGGCTTTATCCGTGAACAGGCCGCCGCCATACAAGCTTCGCTACAGAGCGCACGCCTGGCTCCGCGCTGCCGCCTTATCTCCAATGAACAAGAGTTCACCGGCTCCCTGTCAGAACGTAGCTGGGACCTGATACTACTCAGCAATGAAAACCTCCAGGATCTGACTTTTACCCGTAGCGCTGAACTGATCAACGCCCTGGATAAAGACATTCCATTGCTACTGCTATGCACTGAGTTACCCGATGCAGCCGCTCACCTGGCACTACTGGAGCAGAACATCAATATCATTTGTTGTGGTGACAACAGCAAGCTGACACTGACCTATATCTATCAGGCTTACCTGGCCTTACAGCAACGCCAAAGTTGGCGGCAGTGTGAATCACTGCTGGAGAAAGCAGAACGCCGCATTCAGTCGCTGATAGCTGACTCACGTACTGCCATCTGTTTCAGCATAGATAATAAACTATGCTATGCAAATGAGCGTTTCTTTGAACAGCTGGGTTATGCTCAACTTAAAGATCTGCCTGGCTCAGTCTCGACAAAATCGTGTCCCCATCACATCGCGAGGCATTACTCGATAGCATTAACAGCATCCTCTCCGGTGAACAGCAAAGCAGCTCCATAAGCGCAGAAGTCTTGCGTGCCGATTCGACCCGATTCAATGCCACACTATCACTTTTTCCTGCGGTATATTCTGAAACTGATGCAATTCAGATCGACATCATTCAACACCTGGCTGACACTGAAATATTCAATGAAATGGATCCGATCAGCGGACTGTTGAACCAGCAGGCTTTGCCCGACAACTGGAACATAAACTTGAATTGGCCCGAAGGGGGGTAATGATGGATTTCTGTTCTATATCACTCTGGATAATTACCAAACACTGCAGCAAAACACCGGCCAGGAAGGCACCGATCTACTCGCCGGCGCTATAGGCAAGCTACTCAAAAATCGAGTTAATGATGCACACACGCTAGCCAGAATAGATGACAATATCTATACCCTGCTTTTATCTGATCCCCATGTGGAAACCGCCAAAGCACTGGCTCGTGACATCTGCCTGGGCATTTCAGGGCTGGAACTAGCACTGGGTGAGTACAAAATACAGACTACCTGTGCCATAGGCATAGCCATGATCAGTGAAAGTTCACCTCGGGCTGCCGAGTTACTCAATCGGGCCGAAACCGCTGCCAGGAGCCTGAACTCAAACCAACGCCACGGCAATGGCTACAGTTTTTTTCAACTCAATCAGAGCTCATCTGTTGTTACCACCGATGCCAAAGCGGTACAGCGGGTAGTTGATGCCATCACCCATAACCGTTTCCGTTTGCTGTTTCAGCCCATCGTTTCGTTAAATACTGAAATACATATTTCTCATTATGAAGTACTGCTACGACTGACCACCGAAGATGGCAAAGAGGTTTCCCCCAATATATTCATGGACAGTATCAATGATGATAATGTGCTGGCTCGTATGGATATGTGGGTGCTTGAAGAATGCGTCATGTTAATGCGCCAATCTATGGACAAGGGTAAACGTAATCGTCTGTTCATTAACATCACCGGACGTACACTGCGCAACAAATCGCTACTCCCCTGGTTTGCTGAACAAATCCGCAGCATGCGCCTACCGGCAGATCATCTTGTTTTTCAGATCAGCGAGGTGGATGCCCTTGCATCGCCCGCCTATTACAAAGCCTTTTGCAGTGCACTGCATAAACTCCACTGCAAGATTTGCCTGAAACACTACGGCAGCACCTCTGAATCTGACTTCATATTGTCAGACGTAGCGGTCGATTATATTAAACTGGACGGCTGTTATCTCAAGGACCTCAATCGCAACACCATAACTAAAAAGCAACTTGAAGCCATCATAAAGCCCCTCAAGGAAAAAAACATAACCCTGATTGCACCGATGGTGGAAGATACCCGCCAGATGAGCACGCTCTTCCGACTGGGTGTACAGATGGTGCAGGGGCATTATTTACAGCCCCCACGCCATGAAATGGATTATGCTTTTTTCGATGAATGACGAGGCAACAACCTGGGAAACCCTAGGTAACCATGCCATCCCTATCGCGAAAGCCTATCAGGTAGAGGATACCATCCAGTCCGAGGGTTGAAATAGCCTGCTTAGCGTTTTCTCTGACCAGTGGCTTTGCCCTGAACGCTATACCCAAACCTGCAATCGACAGCATAGGCAGATCATTAGCACCATCACCTACGGCGATAGTTTGCTCCAGCTTAAGCCCTTCACGCAGCGCGATTTCTCTGAGCAGCTGTGCTTTACGCTCGCCGTTGACGATCTCACCGCTAACTTCGCCCGTAACCTTGCCATCGAGCACATCCAGCTCATTAGCATAGACATAATCAAACCCGAGGCGCTCCTGCAAACCCTTGGCGAAATAGCTGAAACCGCCAGAAAGAATAGCCGTTTTAAAGCCCAGAACTTTTAGTTGAGACACTAAGGTTTCCGCACCTTCAGTCAGCTTCAGCCGCGCAGCAACGCTCTCAAGAACCGACACATCCAATCCTTTCAACAGCGCCACACGCTTACGGAAACTGGCATTAAAATCCAGCTCGCCACGCATGGCCGCTTCAGTGATTTCTGCAACCTGATCACCGACACCCGCCTCCTTGGCGAGTTCATCTATGACTTCAGCTTCAATCAGGGTAGAGTCCATATCAAATACCACCAAACGGCGGTTACGGCGGTAGATATCGTCCTGCTGAAAGGCGATATCAACATCATAATCTGATGCGGCCTGCAAAAATGCCTGACGCAGTGCCGAGGCATCCGGAGGGATGCCCCGCACCGAAAACTCTACACAGGCTTTGGTACGCACCGATTCTGCTTGAGATTCCAACAGCGAAACCCGTCCAGATAAACGATTGATATTATCAATGTTCAAACCGTGGCGTGCCGCAATGTCTGCCACTCTGGAAATGTGCAAAGCACTGATACGTCGGCCTAACAGGGTAATGATATGACGTGACTTACCCTGCCCTGTGACCCACTGCTCATAATCATCCGCATTGACCGGCTCAAAACGCACATGCATATCCAACTCATGTGCACGAAACAACAGATCACGAAGTAAATTAGATGCACCTGCCTCGGTAGGCACCTGAATCAGGATACCCAGAGACAGGGTATTGTGAATAACAGCCTGACCTATATCGAGTATATTAACATTGAAGTTCGCCAGAATAGCGGTCATGGCAGCCGTAACCCCCGGCCTATCCTTGCCGGAGATGGTCATGAGTATAATTTCGTTCATCTGTCTGGTTTTTTTCGTGCTGAAGGTTTAGCGGAGCGGCGTTGCTGACCGCGTTTTTTACCGCCGTTTTCATCGATTTTTCCAGAACGCAGTTGATCCCGTTTAGTTGGCTTTTTAGGGGCCGAACCAGATTTTTGTCCGGTTGAATCCGCCATATCGAAATCAATTTTACGCTCATCCAGATCAACACGAACCACACGGACATTCAGCGGGTCACCCAACTTGAATACCCGCTTGGTTCTATCACCCACTAAACGCTGCTTACCGGCATCAAAATGGTAGTAATCACTGGGTAATCCGGTGATATGCACCAGGCCTTCGACATACAGATCGCGGATTTCGACAAACAAGCCAAAACCGGTCACCGCGGCCACAACCCCCTCGAAGGTATTGCCTATCTGGCTAAGCATGTATTCACACTTCAACCAGGAAACCACATCACGGGTCGCATCATCGGCACGGCGTTCTGTCATTGAGCACTGCTCACCCAACGCCAGCATCTCTTCCATCGCATAGTTTTTAACAAAGGCCGGATTCGCCACAAAACCTGAGGGACGGTGAACCCCTTTTATCCGCTTACCTGAATGAATTGCAGCGCGAATATTACGATGTACCAGCAGATCCGGATAACGACGAATTGGCGAGGTAAAGTGGGCATAGGCTTCATAAGCCAGGCCAAAGTGCCCTTTGTTTTCCGGACTGTAAACCGCCTGCTGCATGGAGCGCAGCATCATGGTCTGGATAATGTGCTGATCAGGACGCGCTTCAATAGTTTCAGCCAGGCGTAAGTAATCCTTCGGCTCGGGCTTATCACCACCGGGCAGATTCAAACCCAGCTCGCCCAGAAAACCGCGAAGATTCTGTAACTTCTGATCTTTCGGGCCTTCATGGATACGATAGAGTGCCGGTTGTTTAAACTTCTCCAGAAAACGCGCTGTCGCTACGTTAGCGCAAAGCATGCATTCTTCGATGATTTTATGCGCATCATTACGATGCACCGGCACTATACGTTCAATTTTACGCTCAGGCCCAAATTCAATACGCGTCTCGACGGTGTCAAAGTCTATCGCACCGCGCTCTTCACGCGCCATACGCAGCTTTTTATACAGGCCGTGCAGCACTTCCAGATGAGGTACAACCGGGGCGAACTCAGAACGCAACGCCTGTTGATCCTCAGTTTCACCCAACAACCCAAGGATCGTGGCTACTTTGTTATAGGTCAGGCGTGCTTTGGAATTGATGACCGCTTCATAGAAGCTGTAATCTGATAGCTTACCTGCCCGGGTAATGTTCATTTCACAGACCATCGCCAAGCGGTCTACTTTAGGATTCAACGAGCATAGACCATTAGACAGCAGCTCAGGCAACATCGGCACAACATATTCGGGGAAGTACACCGAATTACCGCGCTTGATCGCTTCATTATCCAGTGCGGTGCCTGGCTGAACATAGTAAGAAACATCGGCAATAGCGACCCACAGACGCCAGCCACCGAAACGTTTCTTCTCGGCATACACGGCATCATCAAAGTCCCGCGCATCTTCACCATCAATGGTGACCAGCGGCAGACTACGCAGGTCAGCCCGGTTTTTCTTATCCTTTTCCTCAACTTCCGGCGTCAGCTCAGCCGTCTGTTGCTCAACTTCTATTGGCCATTCATTGGGAATATCATGCTGTGAATAGCCACCTTAATTTCCATACCAGCCGACAGATGCTCACCCAATACCTCAATAACCCGCGCACGCGCAGGCTGACGGCGGTTAGGGTATTGCAGAATTTCTGCCACTACCAACTGTCCGTCATCATACTGCAGGTCGGACTGTTCATCCGGAATAATCATCACCTGATTGGTAATGCGCTGGTTCTCTGGAATCAACGAGCCAAAGCCATTTTGACCGTCGAAACGACCCACAACCTTACGCACACCACGTTCCAGCACTTCAACAATTTTGGCTTCACGACGCCCCCTGGCATCCAGACCCACTTCCTGAACCAACACTCTGTCGCCATCAAATACTTCACGCATGTTTCTGGGGCTCAGAAACAGGTCATCCTTACCATCATCCGGTTTCAGGAAGCCAAAACCATCACGGTGACCTATAACACGACCACTGATCAGGTTCATTTTTTCAATCAAGCCAAATTCGTTGCGGCGGTTGGAGATCAACTGTCCATCACGACACATGGCGATCAGACGACGGCGAATCGCCTCTATATCGTCTTCATGTTGCAGGTGCAACTCATCGCACAAATCCAGGTGCGATATAGGCGCACCCCATTTTTGCAGGAAATCGAGTATGAAATCACGGCTCGGCACAGGATTTTCATACTTTTGTGCTTCCTGAACGGCATTCGGATCTTTTTCAACCCATTTTTTATTCATAGTGTATCCATTTATTAACAAGCGTGTCCGTCATCGGACACATGAACCGCTCCTGCGTTGCCGACATAAAGGCCTGCTTAAGATTGTTACTGATCAGGGAACGAGCTCCTCATCTTCATCTTCTTTGGGCGGTGGCGGAATCAGATCTTCGCGAGTGACATTGAGCAGCAGGAGAATATTACCCGCTACATAAATCGATGAATAGGTACCGATAACCACACCTGCCAGCAGTGCTATGGCAAAACCATAGATCATTTCACCACCAAAAAATGCCAATACCACCAGCACCAGCATCGTGGTCAAGGAGGTAACAATGGTACGACTCAACGTCTGGTTCAATGAGCTATTCAGCACTTCCAGCGATTCACTGACCCTTAATACACGAAAGTTTTCGCGTATACGATCATACACCACGATGGTGTCATTCAAAGAATAGCCTATGACAGCTAAAAGTGCTGCCAGTACTGTCAAATCAAAGTCGATCTGCATCAGCGAGAAGAAGCCCAGCACAATGATTACATCATGTGCCAATGCCAGCACTGCACCCACTGAAAACTTGTATTGAAAGCGGAAGGCCAGGTAGATCATCACCATGATCAGTGCGACCAGCAGCCCCAGCCCACCTTGTTCACGTAACTCCTCACCTACCTGCGAGCCCACAAACTCATTACGCCGCAGGGTGACAGGTGAGTCAGCATCCTGCTGCAACATCTCAAGAATTTTTTGGCCTAGTTGTGGATCATGAGCCTCACCCAGACGAATGAGGATATCATTGGCTGAGCCAAACGTTTGCACCACAGCATCACCGTAACCACCACTACGCAAGGTAGTACGCACGGTTTCCAGCTCTACAGGCTGCTCATAGGTGACTTCAACCAGGCTGCCACCGGTAAAATCCAATCCGAGCTTTAATCCATTGATTGCTAAAGAACCAATAGAGACCAGCAATAAAATAATAGAGAGAGTCGCGGCAATGCGACGCGCTCCCATAAAGTTAAAATTGCGTTCAATATTCATCATCAATGCACCTCAGAGGCCTAGCTTTTGCAGTTTACGGCCACCATAAGCCAGATTGACCAGTGCACGCGTGATCACCAATGCAGCAAACATCGAGGTTATAATCCCCACCGACAGAGTGACGGCAAAACCTTTAACCGGCCCTGTGCCCATTGCAAAGAGGATGATGGCCGCAATCAGCGTGGTCACATTGGCATCCAGAATGGTACTGAAAGCGCGTTCAAAACCTGCATGTATGGCTGACTGTACTGGTGATCCCGCTCGCAACTCTTCCTTGATACGCTCAAAAATCAAGACATTGGCATCAACTGCCATACCTACTGTCAGCACGATACCGGCAATACCCGGTAGTGTCAGGGTTGCACCCAACATGGACATGACCGCAACCAACATCATCAGGTTGAGTGTCAAGGCGATATTTGCCAGCAGACCGAACACCCGATAAAACGCCACCATAAACAGCAGAACCAAGGCGAAGCCTATCTTGACTGAGGTTACCCCCATTTCAATATTAGCGGCCCCCAGACTTGGCCCAATGGTGCGCTCTTCGACAAAGTAAATAGCGCAGCCAAGGCACCGGCACGCAACAACAGTGCGAGCTCCGATGATTCCTGAGGGCTGTCCAGACCGGTAATACGGAACTGATTACCCAACACACTTTGAATGGTCGCCAGGGAGATCAGACGTTTTTCGGTATAAGGAATACGACGCTCTACAGCTTCACCCTCTACCTGCTCAGTGACAAAGCGGGTCTTGTGCTCAACAAACACCACAGCCATACGGCGTTGCAGCGCATTACGCGTAATCCGGCTCATCATCTGACCACCACGGGCATCCAGCGTAATGGAAACCTGCGGCATACCGTTTTCATCAAAGGTCGAATTGGCATTGGCTACACTGGAACCCGTGATTATAAGATCACGTTCTAATGTAGCCCGACGATCCGGGTCATTACGGAACTGAAACACTTCCGTCGCTGCCCGGCTGGCATCACTCAACGCCTCCAGACGGAACTCCAGATTAGCTGTCTGACCGATAACCCGCTTGGCTGCTGCCGCATCCTGAATACCGGGCAACTGCACGACGATGCGATTACTCCCCTGGCGCTGAACCAGTGTTCAGCCACACCCAGCTCATTAACCCGGTTACGTAAGGTCGTCAGGTTCTGCTGAATGGCGTAATCTTCTATTTCACCTACAGTCTGCTCATTCAGGGTGATGAGCAAAAACCAGGCATCGTCCTCCTGAGCGGTTGCAAACGTAAATTCCGGAAAATCACGGCGCAGCCGGCTTTGCGCTTGCTCAAGCGCTTCAGCATCAGCAAAGCGTGCCGCCAGCAAGCCATCATCATTCAGCTCAACCGAACGATAACGAATACGCTGTTCACGCAAGGTGGTTCTGATATCGCTGGCATAGACTTCCAGGCGCTGAGTCACGGCTTGAACCGTATCCACTTCCATTAAAAAGTGTACACCACCGCGCAAGTCGAGCCCCAGCGTCATGGGCCCTGCACCTAATGATGTCAGCCAGTCAGGCGTTGTCGCGGCAAGGTTCATGGCCACGACATAATCATTCCCAAGTGCACGCGCCAGTGCTGCCCTGGCAAGCAACTGGGCATCACCATCTTTAAAGCGCAGCATACCGGTAGTGTTTTCCAGTTCTGCACTTTTATATTCAATACCTTCCTGCTCCAGCAAGCTCACAGCTTGCGCCATCACGCGATCATCAACTGATGCACAGCACGTGATCCGGAAATCTGTACGGCGTAGTCTTCAGGGTAAAGATTGGGAGCTGCATAAATGCCGGCAATCACCAGCACTACGGCTATTAACAGATTTTTCCACAAAGGGTAGCGGTTGAGCATATTGCTCCATCCTCGGTAAACAAAAGCGCCACTTCAATAAGTGGCGCTTACGCTGGATTCAGCCTTTAGATATCTTTGATAGTACCTTTGGGCAGTTCAGCCGCCACATGGGCTTTCTGAAACTTGAGTTCCACACCATTGCTGACTTCAAGCACCAGGTAGTCATCGGTAAGGCGAACTACTTTACCAATGATTCCGCCTGCAGTGATGACTTCATCACCCTTGCTCAGCCCACCGATCAGCGCTTTATGTTCCTTGGCACGCTTTGCCTGCGGACGCCACAAGAAGAAATAGAAAATCAGTGCAAAACCGACCAGAAACAACATATTAAACATGCCGGAATCCATACTACCCGCTTCTTGCGCGTAGGCTGGTGAAATAAAGAAGCTCATCGAGGCGTTCTCCAGGTTATTGTCATAAAATTAACTTAAACGATATTCTCATCAGTCACTGTATCTGTCAGTGGCGGTGTTTCCATCCCCCGAGCACGATAGAAATCGTCCACAAAGGCGGACAATTTACCCTGTTCAAGCGCATTGCGCAAACCAGTCATCAGTGTTTGATAGTAATGCAGGTTATGCAGCGTGCTTAACTGTGCACCCAGCATTTCGCCACACTTATCTAAATGATGTAGATAAGCCCGACTGAAGTTTTTACAAGTGTAGCAATCACAATTTTCATCCAGCGGACGTGTATCGGTTTTATTCACCGAATTACGGATTTTCACCACCCCGTTGGAGGTAAACAAAAACCCATTACGCGCATTGCGGGTCGGAATGACACAGTCAAACATATCCACGCCCCGACGTACCGCTTCTACAATATCTTCCGGCTTACCCACACCCATCAGATATCGCGGCTTATCTTCAGGCATTTTATGTGCCAGATGATCCAGCACATGCATCATCTCATCCTTGGGCTCACCGACAGACAGCCCGCCAATCGCATAACCATCAAATCCCGTTTCCACCAACCCGGCAAGTGATTCATCACGCAAGTGCGGATACATGCCGCCCTGCACGATGCCAAACAAGGCAGAAGGGCTATTCCCGTGTGCGGTTTTGGAACGTTCAGCCCAACGCAAGGACATGCGCATGGACTCAGCGGCTTCGATCTCTGTCGCCGGATAAGGCGTACACTCATCAAAGATCATCACGATATCCGAACCCAGCGCCTGCTGCACCTGCATCGACACTTCAGGCTTAAAAATACCTTACTGCCATCCACGGGCGAGCGAAAGGAAACGCCGTCCTCGGTAATTTTACGCATCTTGCCCAAACTGAATACCTGAAAGCCGCCTGAATCTGTCAGAATAGGACCCTGCCACTGCATAAAGTCATGCAGATCGCCGTGCAGATTGATAATCTCTGTCCCTGGACGCAACATCAGGTGAAAGGTATTACCCAGTACTATCTGTGCACCCAGTGCCTTGACATCTCGTGGCAACATGCCTTTCACTGTGCCATAGGTCCCCACTGGCATAAAGGCGGGCGTTTCAACCTCGCCCCGAGGAAAGGTCAGCCGGCCACGACGCGCCTTACCCTCTGTTGCCAGGCATTCAAACTGCATAAAACACTCTCTACTCACGCTTGCTCCTCGGCACTTAGATCCTGACGGGTCATAAACATGGCATCGCCATAACTGAAAAACCGGTATTTCTGCAGAATCGCTTCCGCATAGGCGGCCTTGATGTGATCATACCCGGCAAAAGCCGATACCAACATCAGCAAAGTCGACTCAGGTAGATGAAAATTAGTGATTAGCGCATCCACACTGCGGAACTGATAACCGGGGTAGATAAAGATACTGCTGTCACCGCTAAACGGCTGAATTTCACCACTCTGACTGGCACTTTCCAATGAACGCACACTTGTCGTTCCAACAGCAATCACCCGCCCCCCTCTGGCACGCGTTGCCCGAACCGCCTCACACACGGATTCAGGGACATCAATATATTCGGCATGCATATGATGATCTTCAACCCGATCCACTTTAACCGGCTGAAAGGTACCTGCGCCAACGTGCAAGGTCACAAAGGCCGTTTCCACGCCCAATGCCTGCAACTTATCCAGCAACGGCTGATCAAAGTGCAAACCGGCTGTTGGCGCCGCGACAGCCCCGGGTTTGCGATTATAAACCGTCTGGTAACGTTCACGATCTGACGGCTGATCATCCCGCTGCATATACGGCGGCAAAGGCATATGCCCATGCGCTTCCAATGCTGCAAGCAGGTCGCCACCGAGATCAAATTGCAAGATAAACAAATTTTCCTGCCTACCTAGCACCTCAGCTTCAACACCACCTTCAAGCAACAAACGTGCACCCACTTTGGGAGCCCGACTTGAACGTATGTGAGCCAGTGCTCGCTGTTCGCCCTGCAGCCGCTCAATCAGCACTTCAATTTTACCACCCGAGGCCTTCTGACCAAACAGTCGCGCCGGTATGACCCGGGTATCATTAAACACTAACAAATCACCGGGATTGAGCAGCTCGGTCAATTCACTAAATTGAAGGTGCTGCAACAGGCCATCATTGCCATCCACACACAACAAGCGGCTGGCACTGCGGGTTTCCAGTGGAAACCGGGCAATCAGTTCATCAGGTAATTCAAAGGTGAAATCACTTACACGCATCGTCAATCATCATCAAAAATCAAGGTGCCGTATTTTACCCCATACAAAAGATTTTTTCAGTGCGGATTGACCCTTGCGGTAAAGTGCTTATAATAGCCGCTCTGTTATCAAGGTGTGTAACACTCAGGTGACAGAATCATGTTGGCGGTGTGGTGAAATTGGTAGACACGACGGATTCAAAATCCGTTGCCTTAACGGGCGTGGCGGTTCGAGTCCGCCCACCGCTACCAGCAAAAATACAGACATCTTCTTAGCAAGCCTCTGGATGGCTAATAGATGGATTCGACTTAGCTAAGCAAACGTCTTGGCAATTTTCGCCAGCAATGTCTTGCGGGTATAAGGTTTAACTACATAGCCTGAAGCACCCAACTGCAGACATTCGACGACAGTTTCTTTTTCATGCTCTCCACTAATAATGATGACAGGTGCTGCCGCCAAGCCAGGATGCATACGAATCTGCTGCATTACATCCAGGCCACTCATGCCAGGCATGAGCAGATCCAGCAACACTAAGTCATATTGCCGCTGCCGCATCATTTCCAGCGCATCCAAGCCATTCTCAGCAAATTTTACGTCATAATGCTCTGCCATCAGTAATTTTCGCAATACACTACGCTGAAATTCGTCATCATCGACCACCAGCACAGTTTTATGCTGGTGCTTTATCGGTATCGAGAGAGTGCTATCAGTTTCCAGCGGTAGTTCATGCTCTGCAGACTGAGGCTGAGCGTGTCCATCGGGCCTTCCCGCGGCTGATTTGAAATCACTCCCGCATAACGATTCTCCTGTAACAAACGCTCATGTTCAGCCTTTAAATGCGCCAGCTCTTTCTTCAAGGTACTGATTTCCTGGAGCAATAACTTGGCATCATCATTATATTTAAGATCTTCAACCGCCTGCGTACGGAAAGCACCAGGCGATAAGGGTCATAGGTTAGCGGCCAATAGACAATATAGTCATTGATCAAACGCTCGCCATACAGCGCATAAGCCCGCTTTACGTTAGATTTGTTGCACAGTGCCAAGAGTCGAAAAGGCTTAAGTGGCGACTGCCTGTTGGCTTTAAATAACGCATCAGATAGCTGGGCCGACAGCTCAATATTTTCAAACGCCAACACCAGTACATCCGCATAGGAATGACGAAATTCATTGACTATGTCATTCGCATCATCGGTCACATGCATAATCAATTTCTCAAAGTCGTCTTTAAGCTGTGCGTAAACAACCTCTACAACGCTCTTGTTGTTTCCGGCAATAAACACCAGCGAATGCTTATTGGCCAGTAAGCTACCCGGCAACATAGACTTCACCTCCTATCAACACCCTGTTTTATGGATAAACTGTTCACGCTCAGCCTCCCAGTGTTCAGCCCACCCGATCAGTTGTTCGGCAGGCATCGCTTGGCAATTAACCACCCCTGAGCCACATCGCATCCGGCAGCCCGAAGATAGCGCCAGCTTTCCAGTGTTTCGACCCCTTCGGCCACGCTCTTAAGTCCTAGCTGATGCGCCAGGTTCAGGCTGGCTTCGAGGATCATGCGCGCATATTCATCCTCTCCTGCGCCTGAACAAAGCTACTGTCAATTTTTAACTCATTGAAGGGAATGTCATGCAACTGGCGCATCGAAGAATGTCCGGTACCAAAGTCATCAATCGACAGACTTATTTTTTTAATCCGCAAGCGCGTGAGTATATCCAGTGAAGCCAAGGGATCGTGCATCACCCGACTCTCGGTAATCTCCAGCATCAGTGCCGAAGCAGGCACACCCATTTCGCGCAACAAGCTTTCCACCTGATCAGGAAAATCCAGACTTGCAAGGTTATCCATGGATATATTAACGGCAACCTGTAGCGCCAGATTCAGGTCATTCCAGTGGCGCGTCTGCAGCAATGCCGATCTGAGCACCTGCTGAGTAAGCGAGTCGATCAGTTTGGCCTCCTCAGCACACTGAATAAACTGATCAGGGAATACCAGCCCATCTTGCGGATGATTCCAGCGCACCAGCGTTTCCACACCAACCAGCCGTGCATCCTCAAAGGACACTTTAGGTTGATAATAATTTACCAATTCACCCTGAGACAGCGCTCTTTGTAACTCATCTGCACTGTAGGACTTTACCGGCGTTGATATGGCCGCACGCCCAGGAATAATCGACGCCTGATGGCTTAAATGTACCTCACTGCGCTGCATAACACCGACCAGAACAGCTTGAGAAACAGGCTTCTGTATCCCACCCAGTACGGTCAAATTATGGTTTGCCGCCAGCTTTTCAGCTGTGGCAATAATACGCAGATCCTCTCCACTGACGAGCACCAGGCCCCCACGAAATCCAATCTGGACCAGCTGGCGAACAAACTCTATGCCATCCATACCAGGCATCTGCAGATCGCAGAAAACCACATCAATCCTGCCAGGCTTCT
Source organism: Nitrincola sp. A-D6 (assembly GCF_000764495.1). GTDB lineage: Bacteria > Pseudomonadota > Gammaproteobacteria > Pseudomonadales > Balneatricaceae > Nitrincola. The sequence goes on along the minus strand of NZ_JRLB01000084.1, from coordinate 5,876 downwards.
GCCGCAGCAATGTCAGTGCTTCGGCAGCTGATTCAAACGACGACACCTCATTGTAATCAAGCTGAGCCAGCTGCCGCATCAGCAACTGACACATGAAGGGTTCATCATCGATCACCATCACTCTCATGTATCCGTCTCCAGCACATCAGCAGCCGGCCCCAGATATCGTTCAATATGCTCTTTGGTAAGTCCAAATAACGCGGCAAAATCTTTCAGGCAGGCATCCACCTCGCTCAGTCGATTGGAGCGCACGGCCAGCTCCAGGACTGCACAAAGCTCACCCAGTCTCAGCGCTCCAACAGAGCGGAGGATGATTTTAACTTGTGCGCCACCATCTCAATTTCATTCAGATCATGTTGCTGCCAGGCCGCCATCAACTTGGTAGTGTGATGGCTTGCTGATTCAAGATATCCCTGCAGCAACTCATTCGTTATAGCCTGATCATCACCGATCAACTCTTTCAGAATACTAATATCTAAAACCGACAGCGTTTTATCCTGCGGTACTATTGGCGTATTCGGCATACTCATGGACTCCTGTTGGGTATCCTGGACAGGTAGCCACTCATCCAGTGCCGCCTGTAATTTTTTCAGGCCAACTGGCTTAACAAGATAAGCATCCATACCAGCCAGCCTGGCACGTTCTGATTCACCACGCAGGGCATTCGCAGTCAGTGCCAAGATCGGCAGGTGCTGTCCTTCTGATTCTTCAGCCCGAATTTGTTCTGTCAACTGATAGCCATCCAACTCCGGCATATGTAAATCCGTTAACAACAGGCTGAATCGACCAGAACGCCACCTCTCCAATGCCTCCTTGCCATTTCCGGCAATTTCGCTGGAATAGCCCAGTAAACGCAACTGTTGCAATATAACAATTTGATTTATATCATCATCTTCAGCCACCAAAATCAGCTGCTCCTTGATCGGAATTCGGTCCGTCTCGCCTTCTTTATGCTGTAATTCCAACTGATCTACCGCCTGGTACACATAGCTGGCGACTGGAGATAAATAGCCTGCACTGATGCTGACGGCTTGCAGTAGCGCTTCGCGACTGAGTGCATCACCATCCAGAAGCACGTGTTCGGCATCCTCTACCCGCGCTTTTCTTCGCCGACCATGCACAATCCGCAATTGGCGTACATGCGGCATACTGGCGAGCATGCCTTCCAGCGAAGGCATTACATCAACGCCATTGGTAATTAATATAACCGGTGGTGTTTGACATGACAGCAACGGATACAGAGCTTCATCGGCAACCGGCAACAAAACCACAGCACCAGCTGCTTGAAGGTAGGTAGCAATATCTTCAGCCCGGTAAGTTTCCGCAGGAGTTAACACACAGGTCACACCGGAAAGATCCGGCCAGAAAGATGTTTGTGTGACATCATCTACCGGGGTCTGCAACGGCAACTCCACAATAAAACGCGACCCCTCACCGGGTGTACTCTCAACCCGTATCACACCTTGCATCATTTCCACCAGGCGCTTACTGATCGCCAACCCCAGTCCAGTACCACCAAAACGCCGAGTAGTATCAGACTCGGCCTGAGTAAATGGATCAAAGAGTTCATCCAACCGGTCCGCAGCAATGCCTATACCATTATCAACAATTCCAATTTGCAATTGCGGAGGCTGCTGATCGGTGAGTTCCACTCTGACCGAAACCCTACCTCGCTGCTCATCACGGTTACCAGAGAATTTAATTGCATTACCGATGAGATTATAAAGCACCTGGCGCAACCGCGTGGAATCCGCTATCAACTTATGCGGGATACACGGATCTATAAACACCGACAAATCAACCTGTTTGTCCAAGGCCAGCAACACCAGTGAGCTACACAGATCTTCCACCAGTTCACCCACATCTACACTTTCATTGCAGATATCCAGACGACCGGCCTCTATCTTGGAAAAATCCAGAATGTCATCAATGATCGACAACAAACTTATAGCAGAACGCTTGATGGTTTTGACCAGTCCTTTTTGATAATCACTCAGTTCATCCCGTTCCAACACATCCACAAGCCCCAGCACACCATTCATAGGGTACGTATTTCGTGGCTCATGGTCGCCAGGAAAGCTGATTTTGCATGACTGGACTCTTCGGCCTCCACACGCGCATTGATCAATTCATAAATCAGTGAGCGACGTTCACTGATATCCCGCAGTGTTCCCGTGTAATAGACCTGATCATTAATAAGGTACTCACTAACAGCCAGTTCCAACGGGATCAATGTACCGTCCTTGTGCAGACCTTCCAGCTCGCGACTGGAGCCAATCAGCTGCGCAATACCCGTATGCTGATAGTTTTTCAGGTAAGCATCATGCTGGCTGTGATGAGGCTCTGGCATCAACATGGAAATATTTTGACCCACCACTTCTTCGGCTGTATAGCCAAACACACTGGTCACCGCCGGGTTCACCCGGCGTATCCTACCCGTAGCATCGATAGTAATAACGCACTCAAGCAGGTTATCAAGAACCGCCTCGATCTCCTGCTCTTTGGCATTAAGGGCTTTCAGTGCAGCGCTGCGCTCCTCTACACGCAGGTGTAATTTGTCATTCAACAGCTGCAGCTGCTTAGTGGCTTCATGCTGCAGGGTAACATCATGAGCCGAGGCATAAATCAAACCATCAGGTTGTGGCAAAGCTTCCACTCCAGCCAACGCCAACTGCCATTTTTACAAAGATAGCGGTTCTTAAACAGGCTGGCGCGTTCGCCGCTATTGATTTGGTCTACAGCCTCAATGGTCACATCCAGATCCTCAGGATGAATAAGGTTAAAGAAAGGCTGACTTAGCAGCTCTTTCTCAGTCCAACCCAGTAACTGCATAAAAGCCGGATTAACGCGCCGAAAATAACCCTGCTCATCGGCAATGCAGAGTAAATCCAAAGACAAGGAAAAAAAAGCGATCCAGTTGTTCCTCAGCAGCCTTACGTGCCGTAACATCCTGCAGGACGACCAGTGAGCCAAAACCATTATCCATTTCATAGGGTACAGAGGACCACTCAGCTTCAAAGGGGGTGCCATCCATACGCAGGCAGGTTAAGGTTACTATTTCTGACAGAGTTTCACCGGCTGAAATACGCCGAATACGTTCATAAATGGTATCGCGATGATCTGGCTGTACCAGCTCAAGGACAGAGTAACCCACCACGTGTTCCAGCGAATCAGCACCGAATATTTTGATGCCCTGAGAATTCAGGTAAACCACCTTGCCCTCGTGTTGTAGCAGAATGGTAAAGGGGGCCGTTTCTATTAAATTCCGGTAGCGACTTTCACTTTCCTGCAACGCCTGCTCGATAACCTCTCGAGCCTGCAATTCCTCTCTCAACTCCCGAGTTCGTGTCGCCACTTCGCCACGGGTGGCCGCATAGCGTCCGGCACTGCCCAGAGTTGCAAATACGGCCATAAAGGCGGCAACCACAGAAAAAGCCAGATACAACTGCTCTTCAAGTGAGGCACCTGGCTTCCAGCTCTGTGCTTCAGGCTGCATTTCCAACCGCCAACTGCGCCCGGCAATGTCCACATCCCGCACCCAGACAGGCTGACTGGTGTCGGCCAAATCAGTCCAGAACACGTGATGATCACTGGCATTCGTCACATCACTGACTCGTAACCGCATACCTTTATCCTGAGCCAGATCCAGTAAGGGTTCTAACCATAAGTCTATATCATAAACACCCACCACAAAGCCCTTCAGCGGTAGCTCCGCACCTGACAGCTCAGAGGTAAACAGTGGATGCTGGCCCTGCTCATAGACTGCATGGAACACCAGCACTCCTTGTTGACTGGTGCGCAGTAAAGGGACTATCTGCGACATAACCGGCTGCCTGTGTGGCGAGCCTGCTGCATTGCCTCTACTCTGGGCGCCTCGAACCCATGATCCAACCCCCGTGCAATAGCCCCATCTAATGAGGTTCGGTATAAAGCACAGGAAAATACTCGCTACGCTGCGCTAAGACTAAACTTTGAAGAGGCGAACCCAGCTCAAAAACATGATGGGTTTGCTCCAGAGGCTGGAGCTGAGTACGTTCAAATGCAGCCAACTGTTCAGCAGGCACTCTGGGAGCCCAATCAACAGCAATCATAGCGGGGGCACTGATCATAAACTGGGTATATCGAGCAAATTCCGAGGGCCAGACCCATATACTTGCAGAGAAAAACCGCTCCAGCTGGATCAGAGGCTGAATAACCCGCGGCAGTGTCTCAAATTGCAGATCTGAAATCTCTTCGAATACGCGATCGAGCTCAAGCTGCGCCCGATTCTGCTCCATTCGTGCCAGGGCATAATTACCCAATAACAACAACGTAGCCGTAATCAGCAAGGGAAAAACTATGCGATGAGCGCCTACCTGTAGCGCTTTGGTTCGTCGATCTTGCCACAGCAACAGGATCACCGGTGTAAACAGCAGCACCCCCAGCGTATCCCCCGCCCACCAGATGAGCCATTCAGCCCACAACTCTTCAGCCGGTAAGCTACCAAACCAGTAACGACTAAATACACCCACGCTGGAGGCAATGACACAGCTTAATGGGCCTGCGAATAGAAGAAATTTTAGCAGGTCGGGATCTTTTGCCAGCGACTCCGGACGCTTTAATAGCGTATGCACCAGGCTGGCAGCAACTAGAGCCTGCAATGTCGACGCCGTTGCATTAATGGATGCCATCGGCAGTACACTAATACTGGTATCCATCCATAGATCGACAAGGAAGCTGCCCACCAAAATACCCGGCCAACACAGCCGCCCCCAGATCAGCAAAGCCGCCAGGCCCAGACCAGCACCTGGCCAGAAAGGTGCTGCATATCCCTCAGTAAAGCTCAAAGACAGTGTTGCAATACCCGCCAACGCATACACAAACGCCACTATCACTATTTTTGCAAATAAAGAGACAGGATGATCCGGAGCTGACATGGCATCAGGTGTTTTAGACAATGGCTGCAATTAATGACCCTTAATTATTATTTCAGTGGGCGATCTAAAGTCAGAACAAACTGAATTAGCCATCAGCCATATAACCAACTTATTTACTCAAGTATAGTACAGCAAGTGCTATTCAACCACAGTACCTGATTCAGCTTGGCAGGAATACAAAACAACAGGACGGGGAAGCGGCACATCAATCTCAAAGACCAACAAATTATTGACCCGCATCAGAAAAACAAGCGTTTTTAATTGCATACAACGGCAATTGTGCTCAAAATCCGCGTTCAATTGAGTGAGTTTCACCACAGTAAGGAAAGGGTGATGATAAAGCGTGTATCTGGCTGCTGCATTTTAACACTGTTACTCAGTATCAGCTCCATGGTTCAAGCCATCGATCTACGCGAGCTGCGCATGATCAATCACAGCATTAATCTGGACTATCAGCGCCGTGAAACGACCGGTCAACGTTACAGCCATTCAGCCTTAGCGAAATACCACCGTGTACGCCAGCAATACCCCGATGCTCGCACCATGATCACCCAGGCACAGCATGTAACACCCAGCGGCTATGAGATCGAAGCCCATACTGTCATCACGGTGGAAGCCGATAATACCTTTGGGTAATGGATTATGAGTTGCTGAATATCTATACGGCTCAGCAGCGCCGAGACCTTAAACCTGTCAGCAGCATTGAGATCAGGGATGGCCAGGTCTGGATTCACCAGAACAGACAGGATTGGGGTATTGAGAAAAGCCAACCAGCCGATTCAGCTACGGCTGAAAGGCTCAGATCGGCTTTACTGAATACTCCCGGTTAATATCACTTACTAGGAGGCTGTCCGAGAATAGGCAGCAACATCTTTAGTCGCTGTGTCTATGATAGTGGCAATCATATCCGCCGTTACCGCGCTCAGCGTCCAACCAGATGCCGTGCCGGTGTTGTAAACA
>NZ_JRLB01000083.1 GCF_000764495.1 Nitrincola sp. A-D6 | reverse complement strand
CCTGCGCACAGGGTCAGCCAGATCCGATCCCATCAGCCTCACCACTTGGGTGCCAGCGTACAGTTGATTTCAAATCGGTATTTGCACAGCCTCTTGCCATACTGAGAGTCAAAATCTAAATATCGCAATTTATGTCATGAACTCGCAGTTTATCTCGATCGGTCTGTTGTTTGGACTGGCACAAAGGTTCGGCGGGTGGTGGTATCACTTTGGAGTGACCGTCTGCCGCCAGGGAAGGCGGCAGCCGAGCGGCCAGGACGGCGAAAAGCGTGTCACACCAAAGTGATACCACCTCCCCAGCGAGGCACCAGCCCAAATATCACACCAAAGCGATACCACCACCCCAGCGTGGCACACAGCCTCAACATGCCCGTAAGCGATGGCACCTACCTAGCGTGTCACACCAAAGTAATAGTACCACCTCAGCAAGACACCAAAAATCAACTTAACGGCTTACCAACCTTATCCAGGTAATCACCGTAACCCTCGGCTTCCATCTCATCCACCGGAATAAAGTGCAGTGAAGCCGAGTTCATGCAATAGCGCAGCCCGGTAGGATTAGGACCATCGTTAAATACATGCCCCAGATGCGAATCGGCAGATCGACTGCGGATTTCGGTACGCGTTGCAAACAGGGAACTATCTTCCCGCTCGATTACAGCATCGCTAACAACAGGTCTTACAAAGCTTGGCCAGCCGCTACCTGACTCAAATTTATCCGCTGAAGAAAATAGCGCTTCACCGGAAATAACATCCACATACAGCCCTACTTCCTTATTATCCCAATAAGCATTATCAAAAGGCCGCTCAGTGGCATCTTCCTGGGTGACTTGGTACTGCAAGGGAGTCAGTCGTGTTTTCAGATCGTCGTTATCGGTCATAGCCTAACCTCATAATGTAAATTTACGCAGATGCACAGGCTTATACGGCACGACGTGCCAATTCGGGCACCGGGCCTTCAAGCCCCATGGCAAAGCGGGTCACCCGCGGTTTGGCAAACGGCAGACGTTCCGCCAAGCCAAGGCCAAGATTACGTATCAACTTTAAAGGTAGCAGATCGTTGCTGAACACACGGTAGAACATATCCATCGACTGCATCATCAACAGGTTTTGGTTACGTCGCGCCTGCTCATAGCGAGCCAGAGTCACTTGACTGTAGAAGGCATCACCCTGGTCCTGCACATCCAGCAGCACCTCGGCCAACATTGCCGCATCCATAAAACCTATATTAACCCCCTGCCCGGCTAATGGATGGATCATGTGAGCGGCATCACCGGCCAGCACAACGCCGTCCTGCACATAGGTCAAGGCATGCTGACGGCGCAGCGGGAAAAAGCCGCGCTCAAGCACCTGATTGATCTGACCCAGGCAGTCAGGGAAGGTTTTATGCAGCTCTTGTAAAAAATCAGCCTCAGACAGACTGAGCAAGCGCTTCACTTCATCGGGTGTGTTGTACCACACCAGTGAGCCCTGATTGCCTGTCAGCGGCAGAAACGCCAGCGGACCGGTCGGGGTGAACTGCTGCCAGGTGATATCCTGCTGCGGGTAGTCTGTCACTACGGAGGCAACCAGTGCATGCTGATTGTAATCCCATTTACGGATACCTATACCAGCCGCCTGACGCACCCTGGATTCACCACCATCGGCACCGACCAATAAACGGGCGACCAACTCACGACCATCCTGCAGCTGAATCAGGCTGGACCCCGGTGAATAATCGATCGTTTGTACTTTAGCGGGACAGATCAGATCGATATTATCAAAGCGTTTCAGGGTTTCCAGCAGCGCCAGCTGGGTGATGCGATTTTCAACGATATTACCCAACCAGGGCTCCCCGACTTCATCGGACCGGAACTCAGTTGATGCCATGGATTCGCTGGATTCCCAGACTTTCATGCGCTGATAAGGCAGAGTCGACGCGAGGTAATACCTTCCCAGACACCCAGATTACGCAGCAGAGTTTCTGAAGCCACACTCAGCGCCGATACCCGCAAATCTTGCGGCTGAGAGAACTCGAACGCCGCCGGGTATTCGTGTTCAATCACCGCGATCTGATAGCGACTGTTACCCAGCGCACAGGCAATAGCCGAACCGACCATGCCGCCGCCAACTATGACGATATCGTAGTGTGTATTCATCTGTTAGTCCCTGTTAAACATGGGTGATGCCGCCCATATAGGGCAGCAGCACGTCTGGTACACGAATCCGTCCGTCCGCCTGCTGATAGTTTTCCATCACCGCCACCAGCGTACGACCTACGGCCAGACCGGAACCATTCAAGGTGTGCAGCAGTTCAGGCTTGCCGGTTTCAGGATTACGCCAGCGCGCTAACATCCGACGCGCCTGGAAATCACCCATATTGGAACAGGAAGAGATTTCACGGTACTTCTGCTGCCCTGGCAACCAGACTTCAATATCGTAGGTTTTGGTGGCACCAAAGCCCATATCACCGCCACAGAGGTTTACCACACGATAAGGCAGTACCAATAACTGCAATATACGCTCAGCATGCCCGGTCAGCTCTTCAAGTGCCTGCATAGAAGATGATGGCTCCACCAGATTCACCAGTTCAACCTTCTCGAACTGATGCTGGCGAATCATGCCACGGGTGTCACGCCCGGAGGCACCGGCTTCGGAGCGGAAGCAAGGGGTATGGGCGACAAACTTCAGTGGTAGCGTTGCAGCATCGACGATCTGATCACGAACCAGATTGGTGACAGGCACTTCCGCCGTTGGAATCAGGTAATAGGAGCGGTCACCAAAGGGCAGTTTGAACAGATCTTCTTCAAACTTGGGTAGCTGACCCGTACCCATGAGTGAATCGGCATTCACCATAAAGGGTACATTGACTTCGGTATAGCCGTGATTAGCGGTATGCGTATCCAGCATAAACTGCGCCAGGGCACGGTGCAGACGCGCCAGTGAACCGCGCATCACGGCAAAGCGTGAGCCGGTCAGTTTTGCGGCTGTTTCGAAATCCAGTTGGGTATCACGCTCGCCCAGAGACACATGGTCCAGCGGCTCAAAATCAAAGCTGGGTAACGTACCCCAGAGACGGACTTCAACGTTATCGTCTTCGGACGCCCCCTCAGGAACACTGTCATCCGGCAGGTTGGGTATACCCAACAACAAGTCATCCAGTTCTGTCTGCAGCGTCTGCAAGGCAGCTTTAGCCTGATCCAGCTTTTCACCCAGTTGCCCGACCTCGGCCAGCAACGGAGCAATATCTTCGCCTGAGGCTTTGGCTTTACCTATGCTTTTTGAGCGGGTATTGCGCTCATTTTGCAGACTTTCAGTATCTACCTGCAGTTTACGGCGCTGCTCTTCCAACGCACTGAAACGCTCAAGTGGAAACTCAAAGCCTTTTTTCTTCAACAGCCGGGTAATTTCTTCCGGGTTCGCACGAACAATTTTCGGATCAAGCATGCAAGACTCTTCCTGTCACAGTATGAATCTGTCGGGTTAAAAAAATAAACGGGTAAACCACAGGCCAAGATAAAGGGCCGCTATGCAAAGGATAACACTCAATAAGATATAAATCAGCGCTGCACTATGATGCCCTTCATTCAGCAGAGTGACGGCTTCCAGCGAGAAAGTGGAGAAAGTGGTGAAGCCACCCAACAACCCCGTCATCAACAAGGGGCGCATGTCGGGTGACAAGCGGGCTTTTTCCATAATCAGTACAAATACCACACCCATCAGCAATGAACCCAGCACATTGATGCCCAATGTGCCCAGCGGCAGGCGCGAATCACCGGTATTAAGCCAGGCTGACAGCCAATATCGGGCTGAAGCGCCTAATGCGCCTCCCAGAGCTACCGCAAGCATGTGCATCATAATGGGCTTTCCTATCTGTAACGTTGCTTAGAACTTTGCTGATCCTGAACTTTCAGATAACGCAGTTTTTCGGCAATTTTGATTTCCAGTCCTCGCGGCGCCGGATCATAATAGCTTCGATCCTTGATAGCCTCCGGCAGGTAATTTTCTCCGGCAGCGTAAGCCTCGGGTTCATTATGCGCATAACGGTACTCATCACCATAGCCTTGCGCTTTCATTAATGCCGTGGGTGCATTACGCAGATGTACCGGCACCTCATGTGAGGCTTCCTGGCGGACATCAGCACGGCATTGATTGAAAGCCTGGTACAGCGCATTACTTTTGGGCGCACAGGCACAATAAACAGCCGCCTGCGCAATCGCCCGCTCGCCTTCTGCAGGCCCGACGCGTTCAAAGGCATCCCAGGCGGCTATCGCCACCTGCATCGCACGTGGATCTGCATTGCCGATATCTTCAGACGCTATGGCGACCAGACGCCTGGCTACATAGAGTGGATCACAGCCACCTTCGAGCATACGGCAATACCAATACAAGGCACCATCCGGGGATGAACCGCGTACCGACTTATGAAACGCTGAAATCATATCGTAAAACAGATCGCCGCCCTTATCAAAACGGCGCCCACCCGATTGCATCACTTCATCCAGTGCCGCCGCGGTAATCTTTTCATCCTCACCAGAAGGATCAGCCAGATCTGTAGCCAGCTCCAGTAAATTCAGGGCTCGCCGGGCATCTCCATCTGCCGCGAGCACTAGCTGTTGCATCACGCCCTCTTCAAAAACAAAGCGCCGCTGGCCTAGTCCTCGCTGCTCATCGGACAACGCCCGATCTATCACCTGCTGGATATCGCTGTTTTCCAGTCCACGTAATAAATACACCCTTGCTCGGGATAACAACGCATTATTCAACTCAAAGGATGGATTTTCGGTGGTCGCACCGATAAAAACCACCGTGCCGTCTTCCACATAGGGCAGAAAGGCGTCTTGCTGGGATTTATTGAATCTGTGTACTTCATCCACGAACAGCAGGGTTTTTCGCCCACGCTGGGCGCGTATCTGTTTGGCTTCCTCTACCGCCTGACGTATATCCTTTACCCCGGAAAGCACCGCTGACAGGGTGATAAAATGCGCATCACTTTGATGCGCAATCAGGCGGGCCAGGGTGGTTTTCCCCACACCAGGTGGCCCCCAGAGGATCATGGAATGCACATACCCCTGCTCTATTGCCTTGCGCAGAGGTTTGCCGGGAGCCAGCAGGTGCTGCTGTCCCGCATACTCATCCAGTGTCAGCGGACGCATTCGAGCAGCCAGGGGTTGATAACCCACTGGCTCACTGTCAGCGAAGAGATCGGTCATCAGAAAGTTGCATCCAGAATTACATCAACATCCTCTGGTGGCTCAAACTGAAACATCGCCTCGTCCAATTCCGGATTAAGCTGCTGTGATGAAAGCTGGATAACGGAGCGCTGTCCCAGTGTATCGTCCAACAACAGCTCAGACAGAACGGCATCCTTAAATAACAACCTCACTCTTGAAAATAAAGCGTCCTGAGAAGCTTTAGGCAGCAACTCAAACACCTGAACGTCTTCATAACTCTGGGTTATGCTAACGTCATAACGCTTTTCCAGCTCATGGATGCGTCCATTCAGAATCAGCGCAGGGGCGCTATCGGTGTTGGCTTCGGCCGGTTTTCGGGTAGCCTGCTCCAGGTCAGGATCATAGATCCAGACATACTCGCCATCAGAGATAATGTCCTGTGGAAAAGGTGTCAGGGTTTTCCAGACAAATTTGTCCGGGCGCGAAATGGCAAAGTAACCGCTGGAGCTTTCACCAGCCTCCCCCCGCTCGTTGACTATAGACTGGTCAAAATCAGCCTGAAACCGATCATATCCGGATAGCAGCGAGGCTAGCTCATCCAGGGGTTGTGCACTGACGGGTAACGCCAGTGATAAACAAAACAGAGCAATCAGTTTTCTCATCAAGGTTCCTTGTTAATCTCTTGGGGGCGGTGGTGCCAACACTTCACGCTGACCATTACTACCCGCTGTTGACACGACACCTGCTGCTTCCATGGTTTCAATCATGCGTGCGGCACGGTTGTAGCCAATTTTCAGTCGGCGCTGCACCGCCGATATTGAAGCTTTGCGACTGTCCGTTACGAATGCGACGGCTTCGTCATAGAGTTCGTCCTGCTCATCATCGAACATGCCAGCTGAACCTCCGCCGAACGTACCGCCTTCATCACCGCCATCAGACATAATCTCATCCAGATAGTTCGGGGGCCCATCTGCTTCCAGGCCTCAACGGTACGATGCACCTCATCATCGCTAACAAACGCACCATGTACACGATTAGGAATACTGGTGCCTGCGGGTAGATAGAGCATGTCGCCGTAACCCAGCAGGTTTTCAGCACCTGACTGATCCAAAATGGTGCGTGAATCGATTTTTGACGACACCTGGAAAGCAATACGGGTGGGTACGTTGGCCTTGATCAGACCGGTAATGACATCCACGGAGGGGCGCTGTGTTGCCAGGATTAAATGGATACCCGCGGCACGCGCTTTCTGGGCAATTCGGGCAATCAACTCCTCTACTTTCTTACCCACCACCATGATCATATCGGCGAACTCGTCGATCACCACAACAATATAAGGCAAGGTAGTCAGCGGTGGCGGCGGCTCATCAGCTGGCAAGCCATAGTCTTCAGCTTTCCATAATGGATCCTTTAGTGGCTGCCCGGCGGCTTCAGCTTCCAGCACCTTGTCATTATAACCACCGATATTTCTAACTCCCATTTTCGCCATTAACTTATAGCGACGCTCCATTTCACCGACACACCAACGCAGACCACCCGCGGCTTCTTTCATATCGGTGATGACCGGTGTCAGAAGATGTGGAATACCTTCATAAATAGACAATTCCAGCATCTTTGGGTCAACCAGTATCAAGCGAACTTCTTCAGGCGTGGCTTTGAACAACAAGCTCAACAGCATGGCGTTAACGCTACTGATTTACCGGAACCGGTCGTACCGGCCACCAGAAGATGCGGCATTTTTGCCAGATTGGTGACCACAGGGTTACCACCGATATCATTTCCTAATGCAATCGTCAGTTTCGAGCGCGCTTCAGCAAAGGGTTTAGAATTGAGAACCTCACTCAGGTGTACAATTTGGCGGGACTCATTGGGTATTTCGATACCCACCACGGATTTACCTGGAATAACCTCCACTACACGCACACTGGATACTGTCATGGAACGTGCCAGATCCTTGGCCAGGTTACTTATCTTGCTGGCTTTAACACCCGGTGCAGGCTGAATTTCAAAGCGCGTAATTACCGGCCCAGGATTCACCTCAACTACTTCAGCAATTACACCGAAATCCTTGAGTTTATCCTCAAGCAAACGCGACATGCTTTCCAGTTGCTCTTCACTATAACCCTGAGTCTGCTGCAGTTCGGGTGCATCCAGCAGATCAAGTGAAGGTAGTTTCATCGGCATTTTAACAACAACCGCTGCAGAGCTGGCTTCAACCGAATTATCTATTTCTTCCAGCGGCTTATGTGTTTCTGATAAAGGTACAATTTTCAGATGACGACGCTGTTCAACCTGTTGTTCTGTCTCTGCAGTTTGCGACTGAGACGTTTCAGCTACGCTTGTTCTCTGAGGTGCTGTCACCGCTACAGCAGCCTCCCAAGGCGGAGTTTCCACGGCTGGGGACTCTGGGGGTCGTACACGCGCCACCATTGACTCAAGCCGGGGTTCACGGCGCGCTGCCGCAGAGGGCGCCGCACTTACTGGTTTACTCGGTGTATCAGCCACTTTTTTAACCGGTAGTTTGATGCCAGGCATTTTCAGCGATGGCATACTGACCTGAGAAGCACGACTGAATAATTTAGGCACCGCAAATAGCACCCGACCGGTAAAGTCGATCAATGCCAGCCAGGATATCTCCATAAACAATGTCAGACCCGACAGTAACAGCACCCAGGCCAGCAAGGTAGTGCCCGGTACACTGAGCACTGCAATACTTAGATCTGATAGCGCGTGACCCACCAATCCGCCTGCGGTAAAGGGGAAGTTAAGCAACTGATTCGAAATATGGACTGACAACAGCATCGCCAGTCCCAGTAACAGAATCAATGCACCGGTAAAACGTAACATCAGATAGGGTATGGCATCCAGCATACCCACCTTGCGACGCCATAAAAAGCGCAACGCTGGCCAGAGTAGCAGCAAGGGAATCAACCAAGCCGCCAGACCGGTAAATGATATTAATAAATCCGCCAGCCAGGCACCAGCCACTCCGGCCCGATTAGTCACATGCGGATGGTAACCTGCATGTGACCAACCTGGGTCAGCAGGGTCATAGCTCCATACAGCCAGGCACAGGAACAACGCCACACCCAGGATAACGATCAGGCCCGCTTCCTTGAATACACGCGCCAGGTGTTGACTCAGGGGTAACGGACGGGACACACCGCGCTCACTCACATTTTTATCCTTACGCATCTCAATCGGAACATTATTCAGTTTCAGAAGTCACATTGTGCCACAAACCACCCTCAAGACAGGAGTGGCAACAGGTTACTATTATCATGCTATTTGTTTATCATCATCGATAAGTTTTCATAGAGCCGCTTTTGACAGGATATTTTCATACCATGAGCACGAACAAACACCACAGATTGATCATTCTCGGCTCCGGCCCTGCCGGTTACACTGCCGCTGTTTACGCCGCACGCGCTAACCTGAATCCGGTTGTGATCACCGGTATGCAAGCAGGTGGTCAATTGACGACAACAACCGATGTTGACAATTGGCCAGGCGATGCCGAAGGCGTCCAGGGACCAGAGCTAATGCAACGCATGCAAAATCATGCCGAACGTTTTAATACAGAAGTGATTTTTGACCACATTCATACGGCAGAGTTGCAACAGAAACCCTTTAAACTGGTGGGGGATATGGGTGAATACACCTGCGATGCCTGATTATTGCAACCGGCGCTTCCGCTCAATACCTTGGCCTGGAGTCTGAAGAAGCTTTAAAGGCAAAGGTGTCAGTGCCTGTGCTACCTGTGACGGTTTCTTTTACCGCGGTCAAAAAGTCGCTGTGATCGGTGGTGGTAACACCGCTGTTGAAGAAGCTCTCTATCTATCTAACATCGCCGCTGAAGTCACACTTGTTCACCGTCGTGACTCTTTGCGCAGTGAAAAAATACTGCAGGACAAACTGTTTGAGCGTGCTGAAAATGGCAACGTACGCCTGCTCTGGAATCATCAACTGGATGAAGTCCTGGGTGATGATATGGGCGTAACCGGTATGCGGGTTAAAAGCACCGAAACAGGTGATACACAGGAAATTGATCTGCAAGGGGTCTTTATTGCGATTGGCCACAAGCCCAACACGGATCTATTTACCGATCAGCTGGACATGCACAATGGCTACCTGAAGATTCGTTCAGGTCTGGATGGCAATGCCACTATGACCAGCATCGATGGAGTGTTTGCCGCTGGCGATGTATCTGATCACATCTACCGCCAGGCGGTTACTTCAGCAGGCTTTGGCTGTATGGCTGCATTGGATGCAGAGCGCTACCTTGATGATCTAAAGGTCTGATCTGGAGTACTGACCACCATGATCGCCTGGCTAGACAATGCCGACACACCCTTCCCTCCACCTGAGCAGGCATTGGTGCAACCCGATGGCCTGCTTGCGGCGGGAGGAGGCTTGTCTCCACAGCGCCTGCTCAGCGCTTATCGCCAAGGCATTTTTCCTTGGTATAACCCTGGAGAGCCAGTACTCTGGTGGAGTCCCAATCCACGCTGCACCATCCGACCGTCTGACCTGCACATTTCACGCCGCCTGCGTAAGCAGATACTGAATGAAGACTACACCGTCACCTTCGACCGCGCCTTTATTGACGTTATTAAAGCCTGCGCTGCGCCGCGCCCACAACAATCGGGCACATGGATCAGCACTGAAATTATGGCGGCTTATACTCAACTGCATCACCGAGGCATTGCGCACTCTGTTGAGGTCTGGCGAGACAGTCGCTTAATTGGCGGCCTCTATGGGCTGGGAATAGGCTCACTTTTTTTTGGTGAATCCATGTTCAGTCGCGCTGATAACGCCTCCAAAATTGCTTTTAGCTATCTTTGTGTACAATTACAGCAATGGCAATTTCAACTGATTGACTGTCAGGTCTACAATAGTCACTTAGAAAGTCTTGGTGCCGGACTCATGCCTCGCAATGAATTTCTTGGCTTGCTTGCACGTCACCTGGACGACCCCGAACCGGAAACGTGGCAGTTCAGTGTAGATGCCCGTCAGGTAGCAGGTAAAACAGTATGAGTGATATGCAGACGTTACGCTTTTACGTAACCCCCTCTCACAATTGCAGCTACCTATCCGGTCGCCAAGCCAAAACCTTGTTTGTTGACCCACAAACACTCATTACAACAGACACCTACAGTCAGTTATCCGAACTGGGGTTCCGGCGCAGCGGCAGTCATGTCTATCGCCCACACTGTGAAGAGTGCCAGGCTTGCCAGTCAATTCGCATACCGGTCGACTTTTTCAAGCCCAGCAAAACTCAGCGCCGGCTGATAAATATGAACCGTGATCTAACAGTAATACGTAAAGCCCCTTGCATGTCGCGGGAATACTTTACGCTATACAGGCAATATATTGACGCTCGCCACGCCGATGGCGATATGTACCCGGCGACACCAGAACAGTTCCATCAGTTTCTGATTGACGGTGCACTCGACAACAGTTGGTTTTATGAATTTCGTGATCCAAACGATAAGCTATTGTGCCTTGCTGTAACCGACCACCTCCACCAATCGATGTCCGCGCTTTACACGTTTTTTGATCCCGATGAAACCCGTCGCAGCCTGGGCACTTATGCCATACTCTGGCAGCTTCAGGAAGCCAGCCGTCGGAGCATGCACTACTTGTATTTAGGCTACTGGGTCAAAGATTGTCGAAAAATGCGTTACAAAACCGCTTTCAAACCGATGGAAATGCTAATTGATGGCCATTGGACACACTTTCGACAGGAATCATTTTGATTCAGGCACTTTTTCAGGTAGAATCTGCGCCTTTGAAACCGGACAGGGTTTTAATCAACCAGTCTCAGAGGTAATCACTGAATGGCGAAAGAAGATTCATTTGAAATGGAAGGGACTGTTATAGACACCCTCCCAAACACTATGTTCCGTGTTGAGCTTGAAAATGGCCATGTTGTTACGGCACATATTTCCGGCAAGATGCGTAAGCATTACATCCGTATTCTGACGGGCGACAAGGTCAAGGTTGAACTCACTCCTTATGACCTGAGCAAAGGGCGTATCACTTATCGCGCACGCTGAAAAACGGCGGTTATATTAACTACCGCCGTTTTCATTCTGGCAGACGATAAGCAGCCTTCAGGCTGCTACCGTCTCGCAGGTTAGCTGAATATCCCCGTCATCGGCTGATATTTGCACCTCCCCACCACGCTCCGAAAGCTCTCCGAAGAGTATCATTTCCGCCAGAGGCTTCTTGATTTTTTCCTGAATCAAGCGGCGCATCGGTCGTGCACCCATTTTTTCATCGTAACCATGCTCAGCCAACCAATTACGGGCTGATTCGGTGACATTCAAGACCACCTGCTTATCATCCAACTGTGCTTGAAGCTCGGTCAGGAACTTGTCTACAACCCCTTTAATCACCTCTGGATTAAGTGGTTTGAACTGAATAACGCTATCGAGACGATTGCGGAACTCAGGTGTAAACAAACGCTTCAAGGCTTCCATTCCATCAGTGCTGTGATCCTGATGGGTAAAACCAATGGATGGCCGACTCATGGCCTCAGCACCCACGTTGGTGGTCATCACCAACACAACATTACGGAAATCGGCTTTACGGCCATTGTTATCCGTCAGCGTGCCGTTATCCATCACCTGCAGCAGGATATTGAACACCTCCGGATGAGCTTTCTCTATCTCATCCAGCAACAATACACAGTGAGGTGATTTAGTGATCGCCTCAGTCAGCAAGCCGCCCTGATCAAAGCCAACATACCCGGGGGGGCACCAATCAGGCGTGACACCGTATGCCGCTCCATGTACTCAGACATATCAAAGCGTACCAGCTCAATCCCCATAATACGTGCCAGTTGAGCAGTCACCTCTGTTTTACCCACACCTGTAGGTCCGGCAAACAGGAAGGAACCAACTGGCTTGTTCGGCTCCTTCAAACCGGCACGAGACAACTTGATCGCTGCCGCCAGCGTATCAATCGCTTCATCCTGACCCAGCACCACCATTTTCAGGTTGCTATCCAGTTTCTTGAGCAGATCCTTATCAGAAGCTGACACACTCTTAGGCGGTATCCTGGCAATTTTTGCAACAACCGCTTCAACTTCAGGCACATCGATAACTTTCTTACGGTTTTCAGGCTTTTGCAGGCGCTGGTAGGCACCACTTTCGTCGATCACATCAATCGCCTTATCTGGCATATGCTTATCATTGATATACCGATCCGCCAGCTCGGCCGCCGCTTTTAGGGCTGCATCGGTATATTCCAGTTCATGATGTTCTTCGAAGCGGGATTTAAGCCCTTTGAGAATCTGATAGGTATCAGCCACGCTGGGTTCCAGCACATCCACCTTCTGGAAACGCCGCGCAAGCGCTCGATCCTTCTCAAAAATGCCACGAAATTCCTGGAAGGTAGTGGAACCGATACAACGTATCTCACCCGAACCCAGCAGTGGCTTGAGTAGGTTAGATGCATCCATGGACCCGCCAGAGGCGGCACCGGCACCAATAATAGTATGTATCTCATCAATAAACAGAATAGCCTTGGGTTTCTGGCGGATTTCATTGAGCAGATTTTTAAGGCGCTTTTCAAAATCGCCACGATACTTGGTACCCGCCAGCAACGCACCCAAATCCAGTGAGTAAACCACGCTGTCAGCAATTATCTCAGGTACAGAATCTTCAATAATCAGCTTGGCCAAACCTTCTGCTATAGCGGTTTTACCAACACCTGCTTCACCAACCAACAGAGGATTATTCTTACGCCGACGCGAGAGTATCTGCACCACGCGTTCAACTTCCAGATCACGACCCACCAGCGGATCAATCCGCCCCTGGGCTGCCTGCTGGTTCAGGTTAACCGCATACTGCGCCAATGCGCTCTTGCCCTGGCTTTCACCACCCGCTTCAGCAGCCTCTTCATCCATCTGCTCAGACTCCGGTGTATCCCCCACCCGGGAAATACCGTGGGAGATAAAGTTCACCACATCAACCCGCTCAATGCCCTGCTGCTGCAAGACAAAGGCTGCATGGCTTTCCTGTTCGCTAAAAATAGCTACCAGGACATTGGCACCATTAACATCTGACTTCCCGGAAGACTGTACATGAAATACGGCACGCTGCAGCACTCGCTGAAAGCCCAGCGTAGGCTGAGTTTCAGCATTGGGAACGTTGTCCGGCAGCAGTGGCGTTGTTTCCTCAATGAACTGCGTCAACTGATCACGCAGACGATTAAAGTCAACGCCACAGGCCAGCAACACCTCAGCTGCATCCCGATTATCCAGCAATGCCAATAACAGATGTTCAACTGTCATGTATTCATGACGCTTGTCGCGCGCACCGCGAAAGGCAGCACTCAGGGTTTCTTCAAGCTCTCGATTCAACATAGGGCTACCTCGTTATACCTGCTCAACTTCACACAACAACGGATGTTTGTTGGCTCTTGCATACTGATTCACTTGCGCTGCCTTGGTTTCAGCAACATCACGCGTGTACACACCACATACGCCTTTTCCCTGAGTATGGACCGATATCATCACTTGTGTCGCCTTTTCCTGATTTAAATTGAAAAAAATCATCAACACTTCAACCACAAAATCCATCGGAGTATAGTCGTCATTCAACAGCACCACCCGGTACATCGGTGGTTTTTTCAATGCCGGCTTCACACTGGCTGTCGCTAATTGACCATCCGCCGGGTGCTGGCTTTCATCACCTGCATCATCGCCCGCCATTGCTACTAACCACTGCCGATCACTGTTCATTAAACACCTGGTTTGATTGTTTTTCATCATTCGCTTTGTCTGCACTTTCGTTTGATCACCTTAACGTAATATAATTCCATTTTGCAGGAGTGGTACAAGTATCTGCAGTCCCTGCATGGATGTAAAGGAACGCTGGCCTACATAAAGTGTAACAGCTAGGCGTCATCATTGGATATCGGGCCAAAAATGGCCCTGATGATTGGAACTCAGGGGAGCAGATAATGCAGACAGGTATAGTCAAATGGTTTAATAACGCCAAGGGTTACGGCTTTATTTTAAGTGAGGCATTCGACGAAGAACTATTCGCCCACTTCTCTGCCATTATGGCAGATGGATACAAAAGCCTTAAAGCCGGACAAGCCGTGGAGTTTGAGACCCAAAACGGTCCTAAAGGACTGCATGCTATTAATATCAAACCCTTAGATACACCGCCGCGTATGGATTAAATAATAACCACTTTAGATCTGCGCAGGCTTTCGGAGAACAGACATCGCTACACTGATACTTTTGCATAAACCGTTTCAGGTATTAAGCTGTTTCACCGATGCCGAAGGCCGCACAACGTTGGCTGACTATATTAGCCAGCCAGGTTTTTATGCGGCTGGACGGTTAGATTATGATTCCGAAGGATTGCTGCTGCTGACCAACCATGGGCAGCTTCAGCAACACCTGGCCAACCCCCGCTACAAACTGGAAAAAACCTACCGGGTTCAGGTTGAAGGTATTCCTGACGCCAACGCCCTTAAAAAGCTTCGCGAAGGTGTAAAACTCAAAGATGGCATGACCCTGCCAGCCAAAGCGCGCCTGATTGACCCTCCCGATTGTTTCCCGCGCACACCTCCAATCAGGGAACGTAAACATATTCCGACACAATGGCTGGAGCTAACGCTGCGCGAGGGGCGCAACCGCCAGGTACGCCGTATGACTGCCGCAGTTGGTTACCCAACTTTACGCCTGATTCGCTATGCCATAGGTGACTGGACGCTGGATGGGCTGGCTCCGGGGGACTGGCGACAGGAAGATGTGCCGGCTCCAGAGCAGAAAAAGCCAACAGCCACCCCTAAACGCAGTGGAAAACCGATCAAACGCCACGGAAAAGCAGCGAAAACAGCGCAAAAATGATATGCTAAGTTTTTTATTCAGAACCAGAATTTGCTCACACACTCATGACTGATAACGCTCAAACCAAAGTTATCGTCGGCATGTCCGGCGGCGTAGACTCATCCGTATCGGCCTTACTCTTGTTGCAACAAGGCTATCAGGTCGAAGGCCTGTTTATGAAAAACTGGGATGAAGATGATGGCACCGAATACTGCACCGCTAAAGTCGATCTGGCCGATGCCCAGGCCGTGTGTGACAAACTGAATATTCCACTGCATACCGCCAATTTTGCCGCCGAGTACTGGGACTTTGTTTTCGAGCATTTTTTAGCTGAATACAAAGCGGGTCGTACACCTAACCCTGATATTTTGTGTAACCGGGAAATTAAATTCAAAGCCTTCCTTGAGTATGCGCAGTTTTTGGGTGCCGATATGATCGCCACCGGACACTATGTTCGCCGCGTGGAGCGTGATGGGCATACCTGCCTGCTGAAAGGTCTGGACAACAATAAAGATCAAAGCTATTTCCTGCACCAGGTGGTGAAGCGCAATTAAAGCAAACCCTTTTCCCGATTGGTGAGCTGGAAAAACCGGCTGTTCGGGCTCTGGCGGAAGAATTTGATCTAGTCACCCATGATAAAAAAGACAGTACCGGCATCTGTTTTATCGGAGAGCGGCGTTTTCGTGATTTTCTGCAGCAATACCTGCCCGCCCAACCCGGCAAGATTGAAACGCCGGAGGGCCAGGTGATTGGTGAGCATATGGGCTTGATGTACTACACCCTCGGGCAGCGTCAGGGATTGGGTATAGGTGGACTGAAAGACTTTCCTGATGCCCCCTGGTTCTCTGCCGCAAAAGACCTGGAACGTAACATATTGATTGCTGTACAGGGCCAACAACACCCGCTGCTTTTTTCAGACTGGCTGACAGCGTCTGATATTTTCTGGATCAATGGCCAGCCACCAGAACTTCCCTTGCACTGCAAAGCCAAGGTACGCTACCGCCAAAGCGACCAGTCCTGCCACCTGGACACAGACGGACAAGGCGGATATAAAATCACATTCACACAACCCCAGCGCGCTGTCACTCCAGGCCAGTCGGTTGTCCTGTATCAGGATGATATCTGCCTGGGAGGGGGCGTTATTGAAACCACCAGCCGCTGCAAAACCAACCAGGTAAATCACTAGTATGTCCAGACAACACGATGAACAGGTCATTGCACTGGCCGGTATTTTTCAGGCGGCCAGTCTGGTTGATCAGATAGCACGCCGCGGCATGGTCCCGCAAAACAGTTTTGAAACCAGCATCGCCAGCCTTTTTGTCACTAATCCGGAAATGACCGAAGATATCTATGGCGGCGCAACGGAGCTACCCTTCAACCTGAGTACCGGTCTGCGCACCCTGCAGGATGTGGTAGACAAAAAAACGTAATGAGAATAATGCCGATGTCATGCGCTACGCACTCAGTGCCATGCACCTTGAGCGCAAGCTCAGTGCTCGCCCTGATCTGCTGAATGAGATAGGCAAACGTCTCGATGAGTTAAATCGCAAGGCTCAGTATTTTGGCGACCATTCAGCGGTTTCTGAAGATAACAAAGACGACCGCTTTATTCCCTCTGCCTTTACTCATGCTAATGTCATAGCGGGTCTCGGCGGACTCTACCAGGATACCCTCAGCACTTTCAGCTTCCGTATCCAGGTCAGTGGTGATCCACGCAACCTGCAAAACAGTGAAAATGCTGCCAAAATACGCGCCCTGCTGTTGGCGGCCGTGCGTGCGGCAATGCTCTGGCGTCAGGTAGGCGGCAAACGCTGGCACCTGATATTTTTTAAGTCCAGAGTTCGTCCTTCGCTGAAGCGCATTCAGCGTTAAAAATCAGGTATAATATCGCCCATTCCTTTAACCCGTAGATAAAAGCGAGACAGTTGCTCATGGAGCTTTCCGCCCTTACCGCTATTTCCCCCGTCGATGGCCGCTATGGCAGCAAAACCGCTGCACTGCGCGAATCTTTCAGTGAGTTCGGTTTGATCCGCTGCCGTGTTGAAGTGGAGATCCGCTGGTTACAGCAACTGGCCGCTCACCCACAGATTACCGACTTGGCCAGTCTCAGTCATGAAGCGGATGTACTGCTGAACAACATCGTCAGTGACTTTAGCCTGGCGGATGCTGAACGCATCAAAGCCATTGAAAGCCGCACCAATCACGATGTCAAAGCGGTTGAGTATTTCATTAAGGAAAAGATCAACAATAACACTGAACTTCTTAATATTACTGAATTTGTTCACTTCGCCTGCACGTCAGAAGACATCAACAACCTGTCGCATGCGCTGATGCTTAAAAATGGTACAGCCGAATTACTACAACCGATGAAACAACTGGTCAGTGCGCTGTCGGGCCTGGCACAGACCCATGCTGAACAGCCGATGCTGTCACGCACGCACGGTCAGACGGCCTCTCCCACCACCGTGGGTAAAGAGTTCGCCAATGTCGCTTACCGTCTTCAGCGCCAAATTAAACAGATTGAGTCCATGGAATATCTGGGCAAAATCAATGGTGCTGTCGGTAACTACAACGCACACCTGAGTGCCTATGCCGAAATCGACTGGGAAGCCAACGCCAAACGCTTTATCGAAGCCCTCGGCCTGACCATGAACCCGTTTACGACTCAAATAGAACCGCATGATTATATTGCCGAGCTGTTTGATGCCGTATGCCGTTTCAACACCATACTGATCGATTTTGACCGTGACGTCTGGGGTTATATCTCCCTGGGGTACTTCAAGCAGAAAACGGTAGCCGGTGAAGTGGGTTCATCCACCATGCCGCACAAGGTCAACCCAATCGACTTTGAAAACTCGGAAGGCAACCTGGGACTGGCCAACGCCATTATGCAGCATCTGGCACAGAAGCTACCGGTCTCCCGCTGGCAGCGTGACCTTACCGACTCCACTGTATTGCGTAACCTGGGTGTGGGTTTTGCTCACAGTCTGATCGCTTATCAGGCTAGCCTGAAAGGCATCTCCAAGCTGGAAGTGAATCCCGCCCGTCTCAATGCAGATCTTGAAAATGCCTGGGAAGTTCTCGCTGAACCGATTCAGACGGTTATGCGCCGCTATGCCATTGAAGAGCCCTATGAAAAGCTCAAGGATCTCACCCGTGGCCAGGCCATGACGCGTGAGACGCTACAGACCTTTATCACTACGTTGGATATTCCTGAGCAGGCGAAGCAGGATCTGTTGGCACTAACACCGCACAGCTATATTGGCAACGCGATCACTCAGGCCAAACGTGTCTAAGCGCCGCTAGCATGCTGAGTAATATACGTATCGTCCTGGTTGAAACCTATCATCCAGGCAACATAGGTGCCGTTGCCCGGGCCATGAAAAACATGGGGCTGTCTCAGTTAACCCTGATCAACCCCCGTGTTTTTCCTGATCCGGAAGCCACCTCCCGTGCGGCTGGAGCCAAAGACCTGCTAGAACAGGCACAGGTGGTCAGCAGCCTGGATGAAGCCATTGCCGACTGTCAGTTGGTGGTGGCCACCAGTGCCCGAGAGCGCACCTTTGATTTACCGCTGCTGGATCTGGAAACGGCTGCGCAGCAGATGCTAAGTGAAAGTCATAACGGTAACATCGCCATACTGTTTGGGCGTGAAACCATGGGACTGACCAACGCAGAAATGCTGGCGTGTAACCGCCATCTGTATATCGATGCCAATCCGGCCTACCCGGTGCTGAATATTTCTCAGGCGGTGCAACTGGTCTGTTATGAACTTTGGCGCACCAGTCAGAAAGCACTTAACACCCCGACAGAGGCGGCGCCCTACCCACGCCAGGATGAGATGTCGCGCTTTTATGCACACCTGGAAAAGGTGTTACGTGCAACCCAGTTTATTATTCCACAGCATGAAGGCCGGGTACTGGATAAGCTCAAGCGTTTTTTTAACCGCGCACGACCTGAAAAAACTGAACTGGGTATCCTGCGAGGCATCCTGACGTCGGTTGAGGAAAGCCTTGAACGCAAGTCAGACCCATCGACCCACCAACATACTCCCGATAAACACTGATCCCTTATGGATGTTAAGCCCATGAATCTGCCCTTCCCGCTTGGTGATATGCCTGTTGAGACCTTTCTGCGCGATTACTGGCAGAAAAAACCGCTGGTAATCCGCCAGGCGTTTCCTGACTTCGTTTCCCCGGTAGCGGCAGATGAACTGGCCGGACTGGCGTGCGAAGCCGAGGTCGAATCGCGCCTGATAGCCTTCGATCCGGCATCAGACAGCTGGCAGATGGAGCAAGGTCCGTTTGCAGCCGAACGCTTCAGCAGTCTGCCTGAGCGCAACTGGACACTGCTGGTGCAAGCCGTAGACCACTGGGTACCCGAAGCCCATGCCCTGCTGCGACGTTTTAACTTTATTCCCAACTGGCGAGTCGATGATCTGATGATCAGCTATGCTGTCGATGGCGGCGGTGTTGGCCCACACTATGACAATTACGACGTTTTTCTGATTCAGGCCAGCGGCACCCGACGCTGGGAGTTTGGCGGTTTATATGATGAGCACTCGCCCAAACGTGATGATGCCCCAGTCATGATCCTGCCAGAGTGGCACGCCGAGGAAAGCTTTGATCTACAGCCCGGCGATATGCTCTATCTGCCCCGCGGATTGGTCACAATGGTATTGCGATTGGTGATGACTGCCTGACCTGCTCCATTGGATTTCGCGCACCCGCCATTCATGAGATGCTCAGTAGCTTTTCAGACTTTATGGGTGAGCGTATTGGTCATGACGAGCGCTATACCGATGCCGACCTGACACTGCCAGCAGATCCTGGTGAAATCAGTGCCGCCGCCCTGGAAAAAACCCGGCAGCGTTTGCTGGCAATCTTCCAGGACGAGCAGCTTTTCAGTCAATGGTTTGGCCGCTTGGTCACGGAGCCTAAATACCCTGAACTGGCCGCTGAAGATGCCGACAATGTCAGCCATGACGATCTGTTAGCCTTTCTCGATGACGCAGGTGAGCTGTATCAAAATGAAGGCAGCCGTCTGGCCTGGAGCGCCAGCGACAAAGGTATTCTGTTATTCGCTGATGGTGAGCACTATGTCCTTAGCAGCGAATCTGCCATGTCACTGGTCAAGCGTCTGTGTCTCTATCAGCCTGTCGATGCTAACAGCGTGGATATTGCAGATGCACAATCACTGGACCTGCTGTGTGAACTCTTGAAGCGCGGGTTGCTCTACAGTGAAGCAACTGAAGATGACGATGAAGATGTCGATGCCTGACCTGGACTTACAATAAGATTCAGAATAACTGACAGTATACTTCACGACAAAGCAACGCCCGCTCCAGCATGCAAATGTAGCGGGCGTTGACTAATACTAAAGTCCAGCAACTTTGGTATAAATTTCTTAAAAATCAGTGATTTCAAACCGCAGGTTGATTTTTTGTAGTTAACTTTTTATAGACTTAATAGGAATAAAAAACATAGTTTTTATTCCAGTAGTCTAGGTGCAAAACCCGACTATTCGAACTGAACAAAAGTCTAATTTTGGGCTTCAGCTGCTCTGAAACCGCCTTGGTTGCTTGCTGTCGTGCCCATAACCCACCAGCTAACAATGTAGTAAAATTACACTCTTGATACTCTCAAGTCTGTAGTATGACTACACTTTTGCTGCTGTGCACAAAATTAGCTTTGACTCTCCCAAGACTTCACCGCATCATTCACTTAATCAACGCCATGACAGCAGGACTGTTTAGTGGTCAGAATTTAAGCTCTATTTCCTAAAACCGAAAATTTTGAGAAGGAAAAACCATGTCTACTCTCGATAAAGACATTGACGCTGTTGCAAAACTGACAAAAGAGTTTGGCCCAGCCTTTGAAGGCATCAACCCTGAATATGCAGCTCGCATGCGTGCTCAGAACCGTTTCAAAACCGGTCTGGAAATCGCTCAGTACACCGCCGATATCATGCGCCAGGATATGGCTGATTACGATGCCAACAGCGCAGCTTACACTCAGTCTCTGGGTTGCTGGCATGGTTTTATTGGTCAGCAGAAGCTGATTGCGATCAAGAAGCATTTTGGTACCACTAAAAAACGTTACCTCTACCTGTCTGGCTGGATGATCGCCGCACTGCGCTCTGAGTTCGGTCCCCTGCCTGACCAGTCAATGCATGAAAAAACCTCAGTACCTGCACTGATTGAAGAGCTTTACACCTTCCTGCGTCAGGCTGATGCCCGTGAAATGGGTGGTTTGTTCCGTCAACTGGATGCCGCACGTGCCGCTGGCAATGCCGCTGAAGAAAAAGCGATTCAGGATAAAATCGACAACTTTGAAACGCATGTAGTACCAATCATTGCCGATATCGATGCCGGTTTCGGTAACGAAGAAGCCACTTACCTGCTGGCCAAGCGCATGATCGAAGCCGGTGCCTGCGCCATTCAGATCGAAAACCAGGTATCTGATGAGAAACAGTGTGGTCACCAGGATGGCAAGGTTACCGTGCCGCATTCTGACTTCCTGGCTAAAATCCGTGCGGTTCGCTACGCCTTCCTGGAACTGGGTATCGACAACGGCATCATCGTTGCTCGTACCGACTCCCTGGGTGCAGGCCTGACCAAACAGATCGCTGTAACCAACGCACCTGGCGACCTGGGCGACAAGTACAACAGCTTCCTGGATGGTGATTACATCAACAGTGCTGACGACATTGCCAACGGTGACGTAGTTGTTAAAGCCAATGGCAAACTGCTCAAGCCTAAGCGTCTGGCATCTGGTTTGTTCCAGTTCAAGAAAGACTCTGGTGTAGACCGTGTTGTTCTGGACTGCATCACCTCGCT
The DNA here is from genome assembly GCF_000764495.1 of Nitrincola sp. A-D6. Lineage (GTDB taxonomy): Bacteria > Pseudomonadota > Gammaproteobacteria > Pseudomonadales > Balneatricaceae > Nitrincola. Next base: position 20,760 of record NZ_JRLB01000083.1, on the reverse strand, counting down.
GCAGAACGGTGCTGACCTGCTGTGGATCGAAACTGAAAAACCCCACGTTGGCCAGATCGCTGACATGGTTAACCGTATCCGTGAAGCTGTTCCGAATGCCAAGCTGGTGTACAACAACAGCCCATCATTCAACTGGACACTGAATTTCCGTCAGCAGGTATTTGATGCCATGGCTGAAGCCGGTACAGATGTCTCTGCTTACGATCGCGCTGATCTGATGAGCGTCAAGTACGATGAAACTGAACTGGCGATCGAAGCTGATAACCGCATCCGTACCTTCCAGGCTGACGCCTCGCGTGAAGCGGGCATCTTCCACCACCTGATCACTCTGCCGACTTACCACACCGCCGCCCTGTCAACTGACAACCTGGCGAAAGAGTACTTCGGTGACGCAGGTATGCTGGGTTATGTTGAAGGTGTTCAGCGTAAAGAGATCCGTCAGAGCATCGCCTGTGTTAAACACCAGAACATGGCCGGTTCGGACATGGGTGACGATCACAAAGAGTACTTCTCTGGTGATGCGGCACTGAAAGCCTCTGGTAAAGACAACACCATGAACCAGTTCTAAGATATCTGAACGCAGTTCAATGAACCCCGCCCTGTGCGGGGTTTTTCTTTACATTTCCTGTAACTCTTCTACACTGAATGTAGAGAGGTTGAATAGCCTCTCTGACCGCAAAGCCCCGACCCCACGGGTCTGGCGGCACAGGTCAGAGGCCGGCCACCTTCGGGTCGCTGGCCTTCCTGTTATCTACAGGAGAAAGCAAAGACACAGGCTCAAATGGGTAACGGTGTTTCAGTCTTAACGACACGTATCACGAAGTTACTGTGAATATCCTTGACGAAAGGCAGGCTCTGCAACTGCCGCAACAAACCTTCATACCCCTGTAGATCACCTACCACCACTTCCAGCCGATAATCAGCCGCCCCAGACACCAGATAGCAACTGATTACGTTCGGCATTTTCAGCACGGCCTGTTCAAATTCATCACTGGCACGGTCATCGTGGTGACTCAAGCGAAGATCGACAAACACCGTCATACCCAGATTCAGTTTTACCCGGCTCAGCGATGAATGGTATCCGGTAATGATACCCGCCTCTTCCAGTGCACGAACACGGCGCAAGCAAGGAGAAGGTGACAGGCTCACCAGCTCAGCTAACTCAACATTGGTAAGCCGTCCGTTGCGTTGCAAACAGATTAAAATACGCATATCTGTTGCATCTAGCGATAAACTTGGCATATAAACTCAATTCAATCCTGTAAATTAGCATAATATGCCAATACTAAAGCATTTCACCTCCAATTTAGCAAGGACATGCCTGCCTTGATCGCGCCATAATTAACCAACTTTCAGGTCTATATTATCGGATAAGCGCTCATGAATACTGTCATACCAGCCTATCGAATCACCGCAACCGGTACGGCCATGCATTTGGGCATAGCGGCAGCCTTACTCACTGTTTGCATCTGGTCAGGCTGGTTAATCGCCGTGCGATTTTCCAGTAGCTCTGCACTCACTGCATTTGATCTGGCGATGATGCGCTACAGCCTGCCAGCTTTACTGCTATTGCCCTTTATGTGGCAAGCCAGAGTGGCTATACGCCGCACACACTGGCTACACCTGATCGGCATCAGTATCGGTGCTGGCGTGCCTTTTTTCTACCTGAGTTCTACCGGCCTGAACTACGCACCCGTTGCCCATGCGGGATTACTCATACCTGGCACCTTTCCAGTATTTGTGACGATGATTGCCGTGCTGGTCTATCGGGAAACCTTAACACGGCATAGATTGATCGGCCTGAGCCTGATCACGGCGGGTGTTACCTTACTGATGATGGCATCCCTGGTGCAGCAGCAGGCGGATATATTGAAGGGTGATCTGTTATTGCTCGGTGCCAGCTTTTGCTGGGCTTTGTTCACCGTCTCCATGCGCGTAGCCGGTCTGCCTCCACTGGCAGCAGCGGGCTTACTCTGCTGGGTATCCACCCTGATTCTGGCTGTACTCTATCTGTTTGGCTGGGTAGAAAGCGGGCTGGCTGATGCGAATCAGGATGAGTTGTTAATGCAACTGATCATCCAGGCACTCGGTGCCGGGTTATTGGCTGGATTCTTTTACGGTTTTGCGATTAATCGTCTTGGCGCAGAAAACACCGCCGCTATCGGCTCACTGACGCCGGTTGTAGCAGGACTGGCTGCCATTCCGCTACTAGGGGAGCAGCTAAGCCTGGCCGCCCTATTGGGTATGGCACTCATCTGCTGCGGGGTGATTAAGGCCAGTGGCTTTCGTCTACGCAAAAAAAGGTCACAACTGGCATTTCAGCCACCAGTGTAAAGCCGACCTGCTAGCCTTTCGCTAACAGGTCACAAAAGCGCTGCACATCTTCATCGGTGGTAGCAAATGAGGTGACCAGGCGCACGAAACGCTGATTAGCGCCGCAGCGTTGCCCGGCGGGTAAGGCACTCAGCCCCCAGTCATAGAACACAGCACCAGCTGCCTCCAATTCCTCAGCCAGCTGGCTCGGCAGCAAGGCAAATATTTCATTAGCCTCTACTTTCCAGGCCAGTCTGACTCCTGGCGTGTTCTGTAAAGCCCTGGCCAGCACCTGTGCATGTTTATTAGCCTGTGTGGCCAGCGTTAGCCAGTGATGATCCTTGAACCAGGCGACTACCTGAGCACCGAATAAGCGTCCTTTGGACAACAGATGCCCGGTACGCTTACGCCGATGCACAAAGCCCTGTGCCAGGCTCTTATCAAAAAAGATAACCATTTCAGCACTGAGACAGCCATTTTTACTGGCACCCAGACAGAGCACATCAACGCCGGCTTTCCAGGTTAGCTCGGCGGCTGAACAGTCCAGGCTCGCCAGTGCATTGGCAAAGCGCGCCCCGTCCATGTGTACGCGCATACCTTGTTGGTGAGCTATATCGGCCAGGGTTTTCACCTCTTCCGGGCTGTAGACCTGGCCCGCCTCGTTCGCCTGAGTCAGGCTCAACACTCCCAGTAATGGGTTATGGGGTATATGCTGACTTTGCGTAGCCAGCAACCTGCTAAGCTGCTCCGGGGTGATTTTAGCTTCACCCTCACCTAGAGCTAATAGCCTGGCGCCACCAGTAAAAAACTCCGGTGCCGTCGATTCATCTACCAGAATATGCGCCTGTGAGTGACAAACAATCACTTCCCAGGGCTGTACCATCGAAGACAAGGCCAGGCAGTTAGCTGCCGTACCACTGGCGACAAAGAACACTTCACAGTCGCATTCAAATACGGCTTGTACGGCTTTGACTGCGGCGGCGGTCCATTGATCATCACCGTAGGATGCACAAACACCTGTGTTCGCTTCAACTAAGGCTTTGAGTACCTGCTCCGAGGCTCCAGTTTGGTTATCACTACCAAAATACATTAAAAACATTACCCCTTGAGTAACTTAATCAGATGACTCTTTGGTTACATCCGTTACGTCGCTGGACTCTTCAACATCCGCTGACTTGGAGGCACGGGCCTCCTGCTGTTTTTTCTTGGCATTGAGTTTACGAATTTTATCTGCCAAGGGGCCAAAGGTCTGTGAGCCGCGACGTCCAGAAGCCTCATTACGTGCTTGCTGCTCAGCTTCAAGGCGTGCTTTTTCATAGACTGACAGGTGTTTTTTACGTTTCTTCTGCGCTTGCTGCTTGCGGCTTGCGTAACTATCCGGATCAGCCAGCCGCTCTTTTTTCTTCGGCGCTGTTTCCATCATGACGACTTTAACCGACTTGCGTTGTTTTTTAATGCGTGTCATTACTTTTCTCTCCGGTCGCGGCTGCATGTTCAGCTTCAAGCGCAGCGAGCCGAGCCGCTTCATCTTTTTGCTGCCATTCTGTAAGGGTTTCAAAACTGATACGTCCCAGGGTACCGGCACGCATCTCATTAATCAGTATTTCTGAGGCTTTATGTCTGTCTACAACACCACCAGGGCGCAAACAGCCGCGCTTTCGGCCAATGACATCAAGCAGATCGTCAGCGATCTCCGGTAAATCTGTCAAACGGTAGCGCTCTCTGAGATTATCGGCATAGTGATCCAGCATAAAGCGCGCGGCAAAGGTGGCGACCAACTCATGTTCAATAGCTGTATCTTTAATTGCACCACTTGCCGCCAGCCGGTATCCGGAGTCCAGATCCTCAATTTTTGGCCAGAGTATACCTGGTGTATCAGACAGCGCCAGTCCACCTTGAACCATGTAGCGCTTCTGCTGACGGGTGACCGCTGGCTCATTTCCCACTTTTGCCAGTTTACGCCCGAGTATGGCATTTAGAAGCGTGGATTTACCCACATTGGGTATCCCCATGATCATCGCTCGGACCGGGCGCTCAGCCTTGGCTCTGGCCGGTATCATTTGCTTGCAGATCTCTGGCAGGCGTTTGACTAACTTCTGTTGTGATGCGTCCAGGGCAATGGCCCGCACACCTTCCTGGCTATTAAAATGTGCCAGCCATTCCTCAGTAATCTGTGGATCGGCCAGATCCTGCTTATTCAGGATTTTTAACACCGGTTTGCCTTTGCGAAGTTGATTAACCAGCGGATTTTCGCTGGATCGCGGCAAGCGGGCATCCAGTACTTCGATTACCAGGTCTATATCACTCATCACTTCAGCGATCTCTTTTCGCGCCTTATGCATGTGACCTGGGAACCAGTTGATTTGACTCATAGATTTCAGACTTATTTAACTTATAGGGATTCAGTGCTACAAACTAGTGCGCTCTTACTGCAAACATTATACACTTTCATGACTCCACTCCTCAGTAGAAATTAAGGTTTTCCATCGGTATGGGCACACAGGCACAAATTCTTCTTACCCGACAACCGATCTTTGATGCCCATCAAAAAGTTGTTGCCTACGAATTGCTATGCCAAAGTGAATCTGTTCAGCAATTGGTCAGTGCCGAAGAGGATAGCCTGTCGTCTGCCGCTGTATTGGATGCCTATACCAGCATTTCAGATCAGGGAGAGGTAAAAAGAGTACCTGCCTTTATATCGCTGTCCTTTGCCTTACTTAAACAAACTGGCCTGCCAGGCCTGCCAAAAAAACAGGTCATTCTTGAGTTCAGCCTTAAAGGTACTGATCCCAAAGAGGTACTGCGCAATCTGCTACCACTGATTAATGAAGGCTATCGCATTTCTGTCAGTAGCGTTGAAGACCCACAAGCCTTTGCTTCATTGTTAAAACTGGTCTATCTGATTAAAGTCAGTGTTGATAATAAAACACCCGACGAAATTCAGGCTTTGAGACAACAGCTGGCGCCATGGAAACGTCCATTGATGGCCACCCATATCAGTGATTATGAAACGCTGGAACTCTGTGTATCCAGCAAATTCAGCTTGTTTCAGGGCAACTTTCTCAGTAAGCCCCGTGCAATAGCCGGTCAGAAAGTTAAAGCTAATCAGGTAGTTCTGATTCAGTTACTGCAAATACTCGGTGATCCCAAGGCTACCCCGGAAAAAATTGAAAAGCTGATTCTGCAAGACCCCGTTCTAACCTATAAGCTGTTGCGCATTGTTAACTCGGCGGCCTATGCACTGGTCAGAGAGGTGGAATCTGTTGCCCAGGCTGTTGTGCTGTTAGGACTAGAGCAAGTCAGAAAGTGGGCAACTGTTATATCTCTGGACGCGCATACGGGTAAACCGGAAGAACTAACTCGCAACCTGTTAACCCGTGCACACATGTGTGAACTGATCGCGGTAAAACAGAAACGTCAGCCCGCCTCAGCCTACTTTATGGTCGGTATGATGTCTGGCATACATTTGCTACTGGACATACAACGGGATGAACTACTGGAACAACTGCCCCTGGCTGACGATATAAAAGCCGCTATAAGTGAAAACAGCGGCCCCCTGGGTGATGTTTTAGCGCAGGTAATGAGTTATGAAAGTGGTGAATGGGATAAGTTACCGGATGACTTTGACGGCGAGCTGTATGAAAATGCCTATCGTGGTGGCCTGAAACTGACCAAAGACTCCATGCAGGCTTTGTATGATACAGCGGGTAACTAGAATACCAGGTAACTATCAGCATCCTGCCAGGCTGGAAAGCTTTCTCGAAAACCATTTAATGCCGCTTTATCCAACTCACAGGTTTTAATAAAAGGCTGACCTTTGGGGTAATCACACGTTGGCTCCCCTTTGAAATCAACTAACATCGAATCGCCACTGTAGTTATTACCCTTGGCATCATCCCCTACCCGATTAACACCAATTACATAGCACAGGTTTTCCACCGCACGCGCCTGCAACAATATACGCCAGGGATGCGCCCGTGGGGCGGGCCAGTTAGCCACACAGAGCAGTAGATCATATTCGAAAGGTTGTTCAGTTGATGACTGCTGCCGCAACCAAACCGGAAAGCGCAAGTCATAGCAGACGCTTAACAGTATACGAAAACCTTTTAAGCTAACGACAACTCTGTCCTGCCCCATGGCATAGCGTTCATGCTCACCCGCCATACGAAACAGATGGCGTTTATCATAAAACGTCAGATCCCCTCAGGTGTTGCCCAGATCATGCGGTTAAAATACTGCTCATCTTGTTTTACAGCCACACTACCGGTAACCACACAACCCCGCTTCATGGCCTGATCACGCATCCAGCTGACTACTTCACTTTGTGCATAGGGTTGTGCCATTTCGCGGGAATTCATAGTAAAGCCGGTAGCAAACATCTCGGGTAAAACGATCAGATCAGTATCATCTGAACACAAACCACCCAGCATCGCATCAATACGGGTACAATTTTCTACCGGATGCTCCCAGCGTAAATCACATTGCACCAGGGTGGTGCGCAAAGATGAATGAGAGGATGGCATAAACGTCTCCTAGGCTTTATTAGACGAATCCGCACTAAAATGCTTACCCATTTCCAATGCAATCCGACACTGTACCAAAAACTGATTAAACACCCGAAAGTCACGATCTTCAACCGGGCCTGCCGTTTCAGTTTTATCCGCATAGAGTAATCCCAGGGTTTTACCTGAGACTGCCAAGGGCACAACAATGAGTCCACTGGCATCACACTTTGCAGATAACTATCTGGCAGGCGGTTCTGCCAGCCTGGATCCCGGGCATCCGGCACCAATAGCACAACGCCCCGATCCATAATATGAAAGAATAAGCGGCTGTTTTTGTCGGCCCGATTCAATTGGAAATAGCTCATCAGTGGATCCAATTGCTCACCTTCCAGCAGCTTCGCAACCAATTGCTTACCGGCATTAACGCTAAGGCAGAACGCGACTCTCTCCAGTGAGCTACTGGCTTGTATACCTTCAACACAGGTGAGTAATACCTGGGTTGTCGGAGCCTGACCGGTCATCAACTCGTTCATTTTTTCCAGATACTTAAGCTGTAACTGATTGTATTCGGCCAGGCGCTTCTGTTGCTCAGCAGAGTAAGCATCTTCCTGACTTTTCCTGTTACGATGCTGCTCCTGGCGTGCATGTACGTAAAAGGAAACTTTACGACTGAGCTCATCAAGAGATTCATTACCACTGGCCGAAACAGGAGGAATCAACGCACGGTGAGACAGGCCATACTGATCAATATGATCACATAGTTGCCGTACAGAGTGATGGAAGGTTTCTTCAAGCTTTTCCGCAGGTTGACGGGTCAACTCTGACATCAGCTTCAGTTGTTCCGTATATTCATTTCCTTCCAGTTGCGGAGAGCGCTGGTAAACCTGCTCAAACAACTGGTGGCAACCGGACACAATCTGCTGATTCAGACGCTCCTGTTCTGATACGCCCGGTTGAGGCTCCCCCGTACGTAGACTACTGACAACACGCTTGGAAAATCCCCAGCTTTGAATCAAATCCCGCCCCAGAGTTACAAACTCACCACCCAGAGTCTGCTGTTGAATATTAATCCAGCTCAAATGGCGTTGCTTGCGCTGTTCCAGCATGGAGCGGTATACATCAGGCAAGGCAAACGCAACAACGATTTCGCCCAGACTAAACAACAAACCACAGATATAGGTTTCTTCAACATCATCAATACCTGCGCTAAGCGCCAGATCGCGCGCTGTTGAAGCATTTAACACGGCGGCGACCAGCAGATCTTCAACACCACTATTTGGCTCTTTTTCACCAAAGCTCTCGATCAGTTTTAACGTCATACAGAGGTTGCGTATGCGTTCAAAACCGATCAACACTACTGCGCGCGAAATGGCCGTAATTTTGCCACTGCCACGATTATAGTGATTGGAGTTAGCCAGACGCAGCAGTTTGGTGGTCAGGTTGGCATCTTTCATCACCGCAATAGCCAATGCCATGGCATCAGTATCACCAGCGCTACTAATCTGACGGATGTGATTGACCGTTGCACTGAATACCGGCAAGTCACCCAGCCGGTCAAGGCGCGCATAGATGGTATTCAAGGTTTCCTGATACTTCAAGGAGATACCACACTTATCGATAGGGGAAATTAGATTGTTATATAGTGTTCAGCATAGACTCAAGCACCCGGTGACTCAAGAAAAACCACCTAATCCAAACGTCGACCCTGATCCAGCCGAATGACCTGATCATAACGATCCAGGCCTTGTAAGTGGTGTGTTATGATCAACAGGGTTTGCCCTGGCCGATAACCGAATACACTCTGCATAACCTGAACAGCTGTGGCGTTATCTAATCCTTCAGTGGGTTCGTCCAGAATGAGTATAGGGGCATCTTTCAGCATGGCACGTGCAATACCCAGACGTTTGCGCTGTCCACCTGATAAGCGGTTACCACTTTCCCCTACCTCACGATTCAAACCATCGTTCCCCAGCATCTCAGTCAACCCCAGCTGATCCAACAATGCCAGCATCTGCTCATCTGAGGCTTGTGGGTCGGCTAACTGCAGGTTACTGCGCACACTGCCAGCAAACAGTTGCACGGGTTGAGATAAAACCGCCATCTGCTCACGTAATTGCTGCTCGGGGTAGGACTCAACCTCCACGCCACCCAGCAGGATACGCCCCTGCTGATATAGCCAAAAACGCGACAACAGATTGATAATTGAACTTTTACCACTACCGGTGTGGCCAACCAATGCCACCTTCTCACCAGGACTTACCTGTAGAGATACATCGCGAAGAACCGGAGTGTCATCATAGGCAAACCCCACCTGATCAAGCTGAATTTCACCCGGGTTACTGATCACAACAGCTGTATCCGGGAAGTGTATATCTGAACGCTGTTGAGTTACTTCCTGCAAACTCTCGGCCGCCGCACGGGTTTTACCCAAATATTGATAGGCCAGAGGCAGTGAAGCCACCGATTCAAAACTTGCCAGCACACAAAACACCACCAATGCCAGCCAGGCGGGCGATAACACGCCCTCTGTTACCAGATTGATACCGATGACTAACGCCAGTAGCGTGGTCAGCCCTGCCGCCAGTGTCATGAGTGCTGCAACCATTCCGCTGACCAGACTCATACGTAGCTGAGCCTGTAATAAAGCTTGTTGCGCTTGATTCAGCTCCTGTTGCTGCAATTCCAGAGCTGAATAAACATGCAGTTCCATCATACCCTGCACATAACTCAGAGTACGCTGGCGCAATGCAGACGTATGCCCAACCATCTCCCGTCCTGTTGCAGCGCCAAGCTTATGCCCCAGCATAGGAATCAATAAACCTGATACCAACAGTGCCACAAACAGCATCACACCCAACGAAGGCGCAATCCACCCAAGAAACAGCGACACTAGTAGACCGGTAACCAGTGCAATAAGGCTGGGAGAAATTACGCGTAAATAAAGATTATCCAGTGAATTAATATCAGTGATCAGGCGGTTAAGCAGGTCAGCAGAGCGGAAATGGCGCAGACGCGCCGGATTCAGGGGTTCAAGATGGGCATAAAACCAGCTACGCAATTGTGCCAGCAGTCTGAAAGTGGCTTCATGCGTGGTGACTCGTTCAAAATAACGCCCGGCGGTCCTGGCAATAGCGAACCCCCTGACCCCACCACCCGGGGTCATGTAATTAAACGCCTGTGCGCTAGCAACTGAAACCCCGGCCAGCGCGGTGGCAGAAATAAACCAACCCGATAGGTCAACAGTCCAATACTGGATAGCAGTGTCACCAACCCAAGAAAGCTACCCAACAACACCCAGCCCAGGTGCGGCTTCATCAAGCGAATAAATGGCATTAAAGCTGTCATGAGCTCACCGCCTCCTGCAACTGCTTCCTTAACGCCTCATCCGCTTCAACACAGGCACCTTGCTGCAACACGCACAGACGGTCAGCTAGCTGCATTGTGCTGGGACGATGCGTCAGCAATAAGGTGGTTCGTCCACGACAGAGGCGCGACAACGCCTTTAATACCAGCGCTTCACTGGCAACATCCAGGCTGGCAGTCGGTTCATCCAACAGCAGTACCGGTGCATCCTTTAAAAAGGCACGCGCTAATGCTATACGCTGAATCTGACCTCCGGAGAAATTGGCGCCAGCTTCACCCACCGGGGTATCCAGACCAGCACTTAGGCGGTCAATAAACTCACTGGCTGCCGCCTGATCACAGGCAGTTCTGAGCTGTTCATTGGTCGCCTGAGGCTTAGCCATCAACAGATTGTCGCGGATACTGCCGGGAAATAAAGTAGTGTGCTGGCTTACAAAGGCGACCCTGTCCATCCACTGCAAACGTGACAACTCAGTCAAAGCAACACCACTAATAGCCACAATGCCCTGCTGCGGACATTCAAAACCCGCCAGTAAATTCAATACTGTCGACTTGCCCACACCACTAGGTCCTACCAGTGCAACACATTCCCCCGCAGCAACCTGTAAACTGAAATTCTCTAATACTGGCTGAGATTGTCCTGGATAGCTGAAGTTGATGTCTTTTAGACTGATATCTGGCTGACGCTCGGGTAACTCAAGCATACCGCCAGACTCAAGGTGTTCACTTTCCTGAAGTAGATCAATGATGCGATCAGCCGCCGCTATGGCCTCTTGTTTTGAATGGTAATGCGTACCGAGTTCCCGCAGGGGTAAGTAAAATTCAGGCGCCAGTATCAATAAAAACAGAGCATGATACAGAGTGATTTCACCTCCCCAGCTACCGAAATTCAACAGTCCCAGAAAGCTGAAACCCAGATAGACGGCCAGAATAGCAATGGATATAGAGGCAAAAAACTCCAACACAGCTGAGGATAGAAATGCCAGGCGCAGTACCTGCATGGTTCGGATACGGAACTCATCAGCATTCTCAGCTATCACCCCTTGCTGCTCACGACTGCGGGAAAACAGCTTAAGCGTGCCGAGTCCCTGTACCACATCCAGAAAATAGCCACTCAGCTGTGCCAGTGCACGAAAATTACGTCGGTTGGCTTCTGCCGCCCGGGTACCCACCAGCGCCATAAACAAGGGAATCAGGGGTGCCGTAGCCAGGAAAATCAGAGCCGCCGCCCAGTTAAGAGGTAACACAAATACCAGAATAACCAGCGGGATTACAGCAGCCAGCGCCATTTGCGGCAGATAGCGGGCAATAAAACCATCCAGTGCTTCAACTTGCTCCATCAACAAACTGCTAAGCTCGCCACTGCGCTGACTTTTGCTGTAAGCAGGTCCAAGCTGGGCCAGCCGGGCCAGCAACTCTGTTCGCAGGCGTGAACGCACCCCAACAGAGGCACGCTGACCACTCCATTCTTTGAGTACACCAGAGGCTGCACGGAGCAACAACGCAAACAACAGGATCAACAGCACCCCTTTCAAATCACTGAGCTGCGCCCCCTGAAACAAGGTTTCATTAACAGCCCGGGCCAATAAATGCGCTTGTAGCACCAGCATCAGTCCAGCAAAGACACCGGCGGCGACACTGAGTCGAACCCAGCGTTTATCAGTACCTAGCAGCCCCTTCAACCAGAGGGACTTTTCACCTGTTGACTCACGTGTTGTTGCTTGCATGATTACTCTTAAATGTTCATCAGTCTGCGGGTTAACTCACTATCCGATCAGCGCCATACATCGGCCAGCCAGCTCACGAGCCTGTTTGAAGCGCTGGCTATTCAGAAACGAGTCATCAGGTCTGCCGCGCATCTTGGCAATGCGCGGATTGACAATCGCCACCTGAGATTTCAGGTAGTCCAGAACTTCCAGCGCATGAACCGGCTGATTACACACCAATACCATATCGCACCCGGCCGCCAAGGCTTTACGGCAACGCTCAGCATAATTACCGGCAATACTGGCACCTTCCATGGTCAGATCATCACTAAAAATAACACCGGAAAAGCCCAGCTGTTTACGCAGTTTTTCTTTCAACCAGTATTGCGAAAAACCCGCTGGTTGGGGATCAACCTGACTGTACACCACGTGTGCAGGCATAATAGCATCCAGCCCTGCTGCAATCAGCGCCTTAAACGGCTGTATGTCAGACTGTTCAAGACAGGTTTCATCACGTTCATCAACGGGCAACTCCAGATGTGAATCAGCCTGTACCCAACCATGCCCGGGGAAATGCTTCCCTGTTGCTGCCATACCGGCTTCATGCATGCCCTGCATAAATGCAATCGCCAGAGCGGCTAAAGCTTCCGGCTCAGAGGCAAAGGCCCGATCACCTATAATGGAGCTTTGTTGCCAGTCTATATCCAGTACCGGAGCGAAACTGATATCAATATCGAACGCACGCAGTTCAGCGGCCATAAGCCAGCCCAATTCACGTGCTGACGTGCAGGCAGTCACCGGATCCTGTTGATAAAGCTGCCCCAATACAGCCATTGGCGGCAATCTGGTGAAGCCTTCACGAAAGCGCTGTACCCGCCCCCCTTCCTGGTCAACGGCTACGATCAGATCAGGACGTATCGACCGGACCGAGCGCATCAACTCATGAAGCTGTACCGGATCCGTGTAGTTGCGACTGAATAAAATCAGCCCACCCACTTCGGGGTGCTGCAACGTAATCGCTTCTTCTGTGGTCAGCGATGTGCCAACCAAGTCCAGCATCAAGGCACCTGTTGCCATGTATTTTCTCACTCAGCAGTAATACTAACCCGGCAGCCTGCCTGAATCAGCTCAAAAAGTTCAAGAATATCAGCATTGCGCATACGCACACAGCCATGCGATAAAGGGATCCCCATGGGTTCAGTATCCGGCGTGCCATGAATATAGATAAAGCGGCGCATACTATCGACCTGTCCCAGCCGGTTAAAGCCGGGCTCCAAACCACAAAGCCAGAGAATACGTGTCAGAATCCAGTCTCGCTGTGGATAGCGAGATGCCAGGGAAGACGTATAGTATTCACCGGTAAAACGACGCCCGACAAATACCGAATTAACGGGTAACCCGGCACCGATTTTAGCACGGACATAATGCAAACCCAGCGGTGTACAACCACTATTTTCAGTATTTCCTGCACCATTTTTAGCAGTAGAAACCCTATAGTGGCGCACGGGCTTACCCTGAACAAGCAAGCTAAGCTGTTGCGCAGCAATCGAAATATGAAGGGTGCTGGCAGACATCAGATACGGCAAAAATAGGTTTTTTCGCCACGTGCCTGCATTCCTGCCGCTAATACCGGTATCATGCGATGCAAGATACGTTCTATCTCGGCACTATCTTTAAAGCTGCTTTTTTCCAACGTTAGCAGCATATGGTAGTTTGACAAGGTAAACACGATCGAACCCAGTGAAAAATGCAGCCTCCAGAAGAACTCGTTGTCTTCCATCGGTGCGGCATCCTTACGCAGGCAGTCCATGAACTTTTCCAACCTGTGCCAATACTCAGTAAGAAAGAACTCACGCAGCTCTTCCTGATTTTTCATATAGGCCAGCTCTAACAAGCGCATAAAAACTGATAACGAGAAGGTATTAATCTGGCTGACATTCAGTAGCGCACGCATCAGAATTTCAAGAAGTTCCTCGATGCGCACGGGTGAAGAATCGAGCAGACGATCTTCAAGTGCTGACTCTATCTCATCACAAAGCGGTTCCATCAGACGCTCGCATACAGCATTCACCAATCCCTGCTTAGAGCGGAAGTGATAATTGACTGCAGCCAGATTGACATCCGCTGCTGAGGTTATTTGACGCATGGTGGTTTCAGTGAAACCCTGCTCTGCAAACAAGGCTTCTGCTGCCAGTATGATCCTTGTCGCGGTTTTCACTCGACGCTTCATCACCATCTTCCGTGCACTCCCTTAAAAAGATGAACCTGCGTTTGAAACTATTTAATACCCATTATACAAAATTTACGCTAAATGTCAGTGATAATGATTACATTAAGGGTCGCTGACTGATGCGTTGCCACCAGCGCAGTAACAAACGATCAGACGAATCGGCAGCTAACTCGCCCAACCTGTCCTGCAAGCCTTTTTTATGCTCATAGCTAACTTTATACACATCAGCCTCTTCCGCCGCTTCTGTGAGGTATTCATCACTGGTCATCAGTTGATCGACTAATTTTTCTGCCATAGCCTGACGGCCATACCAGATTTCACCCGTTGCTACCTTGGCGATATCCAACTGCGGACGATACTCAGTAACAAAGGTTTTAAAAAGCTGATGAGTCTCTTCCAGCTCTTCAACAAATTTCTCCCGCCCCTTATCAGTATTCTGACCAAATACAGTTAAGGTACGCTTGTACTCACCAGCGGTCAGTATTTCATAGTCAATGTCGTTTTTCTTAAGCAAACGATGGAAGTTTGGCAACTGCGCAACCACTCCAATAGAACCCACGACCGCAAAGGGAGCGGCAAGGATCTTATTGGCAATACAGGCCATCATATAGCCACCACTTGCCGCAACTTTATCGACACACACAGTCAAATTAATCTGCTTACGCCGTAAGCGCTCCAACTGCGAAGAGGCAAAACCATACGCATGCACCATACCACCCGGACTTTCCAGATTCAGCACGACCTCATCTATTTCTGGACGGGCAATGGCTAAAATAGCAGTCACCTCCTCGCGTAGATTATCTGTAGCTGAAGCGCTGATATCCCCGTCAAAATCCAATACATAAATACGTTTTTTATCCGTTTCCTCCAACTCACCCTTTTTAGCTGCTTTGCGTCGCGCCTTGGCATCTGCCTTTTCCTGCTTACGCTCCTGCTTGATGCGCTGACGTAGCAACTCATCATCCAGCACGGCTTCTTCCAGTGCTTCATACATCTCCTTGTACTTATCATTCAGGTTTTTAACCTCAACATGACCTTCAGCCTGCTGATGTCGACGGCGGCTAACCAAGCTTGCCGCAACGATAATAACCAGCAAAACAGCTAATACCCATGTCAATGTTTTTGCCAGAAACAGGCCATATTGTGTCAGAAAATCGATCACCATCGTCTCCAATTACAGGGGGTTGTATCAGGTTCGCTTTCGCGGTGCGCTAATGTAACATATATACGCAATAATGAGCCCGGAAGTCACAGCATGAGCACAAATATTACACTTGAAAAAATTGTCCAGAAACTACCTGCCAAATTTAACCCGGAGCAATCTAACAACCTGAGTGCCATTTATCAGTTCAAAATTACAAATGCAGCCGCTTTTTACTTACGCATTGCCGATAACAACTGCGAAAGCCGTTATGGCGACCACCCCGACCCTGACATCACCCTGCTGATGGATGAAGCCACATTAATTCGGGTCATCAACGGTGAGCAGGATGGTATGAGTGCCTTCATGCAAGGTCAGCTGCGTGCTGAAGGTAACGTCATGCTGGCCACACGCCTGGGTAAATTATTCAGTCGCTGACGCGGCCGGCTAAAAAATGCTCGATTAGCTGCCGTGAAATAGCAAATGCGGGAGGTAGCGATGGCAGTTTATCGGCACAGAACCAGTCAGCGGCCAGAATTTCAACACCATCTGGCTGTATCTCTCCTCCGGCATACTCAGCAAAAAAGCCCAGCATCAGCGCATGCGGAAAGGGCCAGGACTGGCTTTTAAAATAGCGGATGTTTGCCACTTCAATTCCAACCTCTTCACGCACCTCTCTGGCAACGGCTTGCTCGGCAGTTTCGCCTGGCTCAATAAAGCCAGCCAGGGTGCTATAGCGCCCAGCAGAGAAATTGGCCGCATGTGCCAGCAGGCACTGATCCCCCTTGATAACCAGCACGATAATGCAGGGGGAAACCGGCGGGTAATGTACATGACCGCAACCTATGCACTGCCGGGCAATTTCTTCCTCAGCATGAGGCTGCAAAGGTGTAGCACAGCAATGACAAAACTGTGCTTGCTGCTGCCAACGATCCAGCTGTGCTTTGCGCGACAATCGTGCAAAGTCAGCTTCATCTACTGCCTGGGATAACGCTTCACGTAAATCTTGCATAAAAAGCTCTAACTAGTTGTTTATACGACATCAACCTGCTTAATCCACAGACAGTTCCCAGCCGATTTTTTGTCCAGCATAACTAAAAAATCTTCATGTGCCTGGAGTTCTGCTGCAGAAGGCTCAATAACCCGGAGGTTTAGACTTTCAGTATTAACAGGTCGACGACTCGTCACACCATCACCATCATCACCTTCGCCCTCCTGACCAAGCGCAAGAGCAGTTTGTCCACCAGTGAGAAGTAGGTAAACCTCGGCCAGAATTTTTGAATCAAGCAAAGCGCCATGCAAATCACGATCAAAATGCTCAATGCCAAAACGACGGCATAGGGCATCCAAATTGTTTTTCTGCCCAGGAAATTTTCTGCGAGCCAGCATCAGAGTATCGGTAATTTTAGGGCAGATATCTTCCATCCGCTCGGAATAACCGTTGCGGGTTAGCTCGGCATTAAGAAAACCTATATCAAATGCAGCGTTATGAATAATCAGCTCAGCACCTCGAACAAACTCAATAAACGCATCGCAGACCAATGCGAATTTCGGTTTATCTTCAAGGTAGGCATTGGTAATCCCGTGTACCGCGATAGCTTCCGCTTCAATTTCACGGTCCGGCTGGATATATTGATGATAGGTGTTACCCGTTAATCGGCGTAACTGCATCTCTACACAGCCAATTTCAATAATATTATGGCCTTGTGCCGGATCGATACCGGTGGTCTCTGTATCCAGAATAATTTGTCTCATCAGGCTTCTCGTCTACCGAATTCATCTACACCGCGATTCGCCAGGGTATCGGCTATCTCGTTCTCCACATGACCACTATGCCCTTTCACCCAGCACCACTCAACTTGATGACGGGCAACCTCCTGATCAAGCGCCTGCCACAGATCAGCATTTTTAACTGGCTGTTTTGAAGCCGTTTTCCAGCCATTTTTTTTCCAACCCTTAAGCCACTCAGTAATCCCTTTACGTAAATACTGAGAATCTGTTGTTAAGCGGATCTGACAAGGCCGCTTCAGGCACTTAAGCGCCTCAACCGCTGCGGTCATTTCCATGCGATTGTTCGTTGTATCTGCTCGCCGCCATACAGTTCTTTGTGCTTACCCTCATAACGCAACAAGGCACCCCAGCCACCAGGCCCAGGATTCCCCTTGCAGGCACCATCGGTAAATATTTCCACTAAACTCAAACTGACTTTCCTCTAGCACTTTTATGACGAGCAGATGGCTCTGCCACCGGAAAAGGGATAAGTTTACGCGTTTTCCAGGCAGGTTTTAATGGGGTCACACCAGCAACATCTTTCCTGATGAGCATCATTAACACCACACCACTGTACGTCGGAAAGCGAGACACCCACTTTTCCAGAAAAGCCATGCGTTTGCGCCAGCGTTCATTTTCTAAGGGTGGACGGTGAAAAGCACTGATACTTTTGAGTTCAGTCAAATCCAGTAAACGCACCCAATCGTTCAGGCGCCAGTGGCTAAATCCATGCGCCATCCAGGGTAGTTTATCGCCCCGCCTGCAGCGCCGGCAGACTCCCCAGAAGCTGGTTGGATTGAAACTGACAACCAACATGTGCCCACCTGGACGCAATACCCGCGCCGCCTCACGCAGGACCTGATGAGGTTGCTCGGCAAAATCCAGAGTATGATGCAGAATCACCACATCCATGGTGCTATCGGGTAAGGGAAGTTCGTGCGGCAAAGCAATAATAGTGCGCTCATCCATACCCAGAGCCATACGCGGGCAGAGCATTACCTTATGTGAAACCGGGCTGGGCTCATACAGTTTTACCGAAGCATCATAGCCTATCTGTACCAGATGATAGCCAAAGGCTGTGTGAATCAACTGATCGGCCATCTGACGTTCGCAGTCTGCAATTTCCTGACCCAAGGGTGAAGCAAACCAGTCTTTAAGGGCTTCAGTCAAGTTCTCGGCAGAGATGTTTTGTGGTTGGCTCATACAGCATCCTCGGTGGAATGAAAGACAGGTTTCAGCAGATTATTTCTCTACTGACTAAACATGCCATGCGTAATTACAGTACAATCGATCAAGGCTAAAGTTTCATTAACCGGAGCATGTCATGCTGAATCTGACCCCCATTCCTGCATTTAACGACAATTATATCTGGGCAATCTGTCACCCTGAAGCCCCTGATTCAGGGGTTATAATAGTAGACCCCGGTAGTGCAGATTGCGTTCAGAAATGGCTTCAGGAAAATAACAGAAACCTGGCAGCCATACTCATAACCCATTACCATGATGACCATACCGGTGGCGTCATAGAGCTTCAACAGCAAAATGATTACTGTCCGGTTTACGGGCCAGCCAATTCACCCTTTGAAGGTATAACGCAACCCCTCAATGAAGGCGATTTGATTCATTTACTAGATACAGCATTTGAAATCAAAGCCGTTCCTGGTCACACCCTGGATCATATCAGCTATTATGCACCGTCAGCGGGTTTATTGCTGTGTGGTGATACACTCTTTATGGCTGGTTGTGGTCGGCTTTTTGAAGGTACAGCTGAACAGATGCAAGCGGCTATGGATTATTTTGCCGGCCTGCCGGATGACACCCGGTTTGTGCGGCGCACGAATATACCTTGGCTAATCTGGCCTTCGCCCATGCGGTAGAACCCGAAAACCAGGATATACGCATTATGACCGAAAAATGCCGGAGCATGCGCGAACAAGACCTGCCAACACTACCGTCACGAATCGGTCTGGAAAAAGCCATCAATCCCTTCATGCGCACCCGTGAAACCTCTGTCATTCATACCGTGTATGGTCATAGTGGTGAACACCCAGAGACTCCAGCGCAAACCCTGGCACTATTAAGGGAGTGGAAAAACAGTTTTTGATTGCGTCTGCGTGCTTGACTGTTAGAATGTGCGGTTAAGTTTACATTCAGGTTCAGGTAGTCATGTCTAAATTACGCACAGGTTTACTCTCTTTGCTCGCCGTAGCGGTTATCAGCGGCTGTGCAAGCAGCAAACCCACTCAGGAAACCAGCCAGAGTATCGATGAGCGCAGCGTACTGATTTCCAAAATACGTATGGGCAACCTGTACCAACGTAGCATCAATCCACCCGAGCCCCAGGCTGTATCAGCCTGGGACCTTACTCGAGAACACCTGCTGCTGGAATTGGATCGGCAGGATACCAGAATGGCACATGAGCTTGACTGGCTAGCAAGTAACCCTGAGCACCTCACCGCCATAAGCCACCGCGCACTGCCCTACTACCACTACATTCTTGAACAGGTGCTTGACCGGGATATGCCAGCCGAAGTCGCGCTGATTCCGTTCATCGAAAGTGGCTACAACCCTTTTGCAGTCTCCCCATCAAGAGCGGCAGGTCCCTGGCAGTTCATTCCTGGCACCGCACGTAACTTTGGCCTGGAAAGCAACTGGTGGTATGACGGCCGTCGTGACATTGTTGCCTCAACAGACGCGGCACTGAACTATCTGACAAAGCTAAATAAAATGTTTGACGGTGACTGGTTGCTCACCTTCGCAGCCTACAATGCTGGCGAAGGTAATGTCCTGCGAGCAATAAAACGCAATAGCAACGCCAACCAGTCGACTGACTACTGGTCCTTACGCCTGCCAGGTGAAACGATGCGTTATGTTCCCAAGTTGCTGGCCACTGCAAAAATGATTCGGGACGCAGACAGCCTTGGTGTTGAACTGAAAGCCATTCCAGCTGAACCTTACTTTACTGAGATAGATACAGGTGGACAACTTGATCTCTCTCAAGCCGCTGAACTGGCTGAAATTGACCTGGATGAGCTGAAGCTTTTAAATCCAGGCTTCAACCGCTGGGCAACAGCGCCCGAAGGACCCCATCGTTTACTTGTACCGGTGGAACAAGCCGATCAGTTTCAGAGTGCACTGGTTGTATTACCAAGCGACCAGAGAGTAAATTATCAACATTATACTATTAACTCAGGCGACACTCTCGGTGCCATAGCTCATCGTTATGGGACCACCGTTTCTGCACTGCAACAAGCCAACAAGCTAAATAACTCCAATATTCGAGTCGGCCAGACCTTGCTTGTTCCGGCTGACAGCACCAATATAGCATTGAAAACCACCAGATCTGAATCGGGTTAAGACTCTATGATAAAACGCCTGCAACGCACGACACGCATTACGGCAAGTATTCTTTTTTTTAGCCTCAGCAGTTGGAGTTTTGCAGACACATCCATCACGCATGGCATCGCCATGCATGGTGATCTTAAATACCCGGCTGACTTTACCCACTTTGATTATGTCAACCCGGACGCCCCAAAAGGTGGCCGAGTTGTGCAATCTGCCGTCGGCAGCAGCTTTGACAGCTTTAACCCGTTCATAGTCAAAGGCACTCCTGCTGAAGGTATCGGTCTACTGTACGATAGCCTCACGACCAAATCTGATGACGAGCCATTTTCTGTATACGGACAGCTTGCAAAAAGCATAACCCTGCCAGATGATCGCAGCTGGATCGAAT
>NZ_JRLB01000082.1 GCF_000764495.1 Nitrincola sp. A-D6 | reverse complement strand
TCRAACAATATGGGGTTGTAAGCCGGTTTCCAACAGCAGACGATTGATCACTTCACGGTGGAAATAACCCTCTTTGAACAGCACCAGTTCCTGAGCAAAAAAATCTTCGGGTGTGATGCACTGACAGGCTGCCAGGGGGTGGTCATCCGCCATTACCACCATCATCTCTTCACGCAAAAACGGGCACAGCTCCAGTTCCTTGGTTGGGGAATCTTCAACAATCACACCTATGTCGATTTCACCACTTAACAGCATCTGTTGTAGCTTGCGGGTGCCTGCCTCAATCACTGATATCTGCAGGTCCGGATAACGGTGGCGGAAGGCCATCAGAATTGGAGGAAAATAATAAGACCCCAACATGCCTGGAATACCAATCCGCACTTCACCGCGTTTGAGTCCACTCAACTCTTGCATGGCCAGCTCGGCTTCATCTGCAGCCATCAAGACCCGGCGTGCATGTATTAACAATTCTCTGCCTTCATCTGTCAGGCTGATTTGACGGTCGTGGCGATGGAATAGCGATACCGACAGGGTTTGCTCCAGCTTCTGGATGGCCATACTCACAGCGGGCTGAGCCAGATGTAGCTGTTCAGCCGCTGCGGTAAAGCTGCTCAGCTCGGCCACCCGAACGAAATAACGCAAGTGTTTTAGATTCATTATCACTTTCTCTTATCGTACTTATCATTAGTATATATTTTTATGATGCATTTGCCACTGCTAAGCTACGGTCCAGTTAATACAGGTAAGCAAAATGATAGAAACAACCAGCCCACAATTCTGGCGTGCTACCTTGGCTCTGTGCCTGGCGTCCTTTATTGTATTTGCCAATCTTCATGGTATGCAGCCGTTATTACCGATGCTGGCAGACAGTCTTGAGCGTACAGAGCTGGAGATCAGCCATGCTTATACTATCGCTACACTGGTGCTGGGTCTGTCATTATTAGTGTATGGACCGGTATCGGATGTGTTGGGCCGGCGTGGTATTTTGTTGATGACCCTGGCAGGTGTTGCGCTGACAACCCTGGGACTGGGATTTGTCGATAACTACAGTTCGCTGTTTTGGTTGCGTGCTCTGCAAGGCTTTTTTCTGGCTGGTGTGCCCGCGGTTGCAATCGCGTATATGGGAGATGAGTTCAGCCGCCCGGCGCTAGTGACGGCGGTTGGGCTTTATATTGCCAGTAATTCGCTTGGTGGTGTAACCGGAAGACTGCTGGCGGGTGCCGTGGGTGATTGGCTGGGCTGGTCGGAAGTGTTTCTGCTGTTGGGTGTATTCAGTATTCTGGGACTGCTGCTGGTGATCCGCTTATTACCACCGTCCAGTCATTTCAGCCCGGTACCCTTCCGGCCGCAGCGGATGTTAATGGATCTGCTGGGGCATCTTCGGAATCCTGTATTGTTTATTGCCTATCTTATTGGTGGGCTGAATTTCCTGATCTTTCTGAATCAGTACACCTATATTACCTTTGTACTGGCAGCAGAGCCTTTCAACCTTTCGGCTACCTGGATCGGCTTGTTATTTTTGACCTACCTGACAGGAACCTTTGGCTCTTTGATCTCCGGGCGCTTGAGTCGACGCTTTTCAGCCCCGCTGTGTATGGCGATAGGCATTATTGTTTTGATGCTGGGAACCTTGATAACACTGCTTGGTAACTTACCTGCCATTATTGGCGGTTTCTTTATAAACAGCTTTGGTTTCTTCTTAACCCATTCTGTCGCCAGTAGCTGGGTCAGTCAGCAGGCCGTTAAGGCACGAGCCAGTGCATCGGCACTCTATCTGGTGTTTTATTATGTTGGAGCCAGTGTCGGTGGCTTTTATCTGCACCCTTTCTGGCAATTGGCTGGTTGGACAGGCATAGTCGCCGGCTCGATATTAATCTTTTTGGTTACCTTGGGTTGTGCGATGCTTCTGCTCTATTGGCAGCGCTGCGGACGTGTTATAACAACCGCCTGATTAGCTAACAGACAGGAGATACTATGGACTATCAACACCAGTTCCTTAAAGGAGATAAGCAGCTACCGGTCGGCAAAGTAGTGTGTATTGGGCGTAATTATGCCGAGCATGCCAAAGAGCTGAATAATCCAGTGCCAGATGAGCCGCTACTGTTTATCAAACCTTCCACGGCGATTATTCCACTGTCTCAATCCATTGTTTTGCCCCAGGGGCGAGGTGGCTTACATTATGAAACTGAGTTGGCGATTCTGATAGGGCAGCGTTTGACTCATGCAAGTGAAGCCGAGGCGGGCCAGGCTATCGCCGGGGTGGGACTGGCACTGGATTTGACCTTGCGTGATTTGCAGTCGACCCTCAAGTCCAAAGGTCTGCCTTGGGAGAAAGCCAAAGCATTTGATGGCAGTTGCAGCTTGTCAGCCTTTGCTGCTCCAGCAGGTTTGGACCTGACTCAGCTCGAATTTAACTTGTGGATTAATGATGCGTTGCGTCAGCAGGGTAATACGGCGCAGATGCTGTTACCGGTGACGGCCTTGTTGGCCTATATCAGTGAATGGTTCACCCTGTTACCTGGCGATGTCGTGTTAACCGGTACACCTGCCGGTGTGGGACAGTTACAGGCTGGAGATCAGCTGCGTCTGCAGTTGGATCAAGTGATTCAGGATGAAACCCGGGTGGTATAATAAGTAAAACGAAAAACTGCTACTAATGGTATAGAAATGATCAATTAACAGCTGCCTTTAAAACTGTTATGGTGCGCTTTAAAAAAGCGGAGTCGAGTAGTGTTGGTGCAGCTGAAAACCGAGCATTTACAGCAAAAAATAATACGCTTTGTCGCCGTTGGTATTTTGCTGACCGGCCTGCTGCTGAGTGGGGTCGCGGTATTTCAGATCTATTACGAAACTCAGCGCGTAGCAGAACAGTTGACCTCAGCTATTACGGCCAGTTTGTCGCAGGACGCTACGCTGCCTGAAAATGATCTAACCCTTTCGGCTTACCGGGTTCTGGTAAGTTCTATCATGATGACGCTAGTCATTCTGGTTGCCGGTATTATCTTTATCACCTATAAAATTCGTCCTTTACTGCGGCAGTTGGATCAGTCCAATCAACAGCAGCAGCTTTCCGAACAGCGTATTCATTATCTTGTGCACCATGACCAGTTGACTGGTCTGCCCAACTGGTCACAGCTTTACGACAGCTTGTGTGAACGCATGAGTGAGGTGGAACAACAAAAAGATCAGCAACTGGCAATTCTGTTCATTAACCTGAGTCGCTTCAAAGTGGTGAATGAAAGCCTGGGCCATGATGCGGGTAATCAGGTACTGATGCTGATGGCCGAGCGTCTAAAGCAATTGGCTCGGCCAGATGACCTGCTGGCACGAGCTGGCGGCGATGAGTTCCTGTTATGTGTCAAGGTCACTCAAGGCGAGCCATTGATTGAGGTGTTAGCACAGCAGATCCTGGATAGCCTGAAGCAGCCTTTCGAACTGGAGGGTAAGACGATTTATCTGGAAGCCACCATAGGCATCAGTCTTTTTCCAGATAATGGCGTGCATGCTGATGCACTGTTACGCCATGCCGATGCCGCTCTGACACGTGCCCGGCGGCTTGGTCAGGGCCGCTATCAGTTCTATGAAGCCGACATGAGTGAACTGAACCGCGAAAAGTTTGAGCTGGAAACGGATCTTCGGGGGCACTGGAGCGTCACGAATTTGAAGTCTACTATCAGCCTCAGATAGATCTGCAGAGTAATTGTATTTCCGGTGCGGAAGCGCTGATTCGTTGGAATCATCCGACCCGGGGCCGTGTTCCACCAGATCAGTTTATTCCGATAGCTGAAGAAACCGGGCTGATCCATGCCATAGGTCATTGGGTGCTTGAAGAATCCTGTCGTCAGGCACGTATCTGGCAGGAGGAAGGGCACTTCCTGAAAGTGTCGGTTAATTTGTCGGCACTGCAACTGAACAGTGGTGATATTGTTAATGTTGTACGGTCAGTATTGGATCAGACT
Source organism: Nitrincola sp. A-D6 (assembly GCF_000764495.1). Classification (GTDB taxonomy): domain Bacteria; phylum Pseudomonadota; class Gammaproteobacteria; order Pseudomonadales; family Balneatricaceae; genus Nitrincola. The sequence continues at coordinate 48,719 of NZ_JRLB01000082.1, read as the reverse complement.
GGGCTGGAATCGCGTTGGCTGGAGCTGGAGTTAACCGAAAGCTATCTGTTTGAGAATTTTATTCGTAGTGCACGGGTATTGAAGCGTTTGCGTTTGTTAGGGGTGAGCCTGGCACTCGATGATTTTGGTACCGGCTATTCGTCGTTGAGTTATTTGCGTCGCTTAACCCTGCACCGTCTGAAAATTGACCGCAGTTTTGTCAAGGGGCTACCGGGTGATCCAGGTGACCTGGCAATTGTTAATACCATTATTGCCATGTCGAAAAGCCTCGGACTGGAAGTTGTGGCTGAAGGGGTGGAAACCGCGGAGCAACGTCAAAGTCTGGAGAAATTGGGTTGTCATACCTATCAGGGTTATTTTTATGCCGCCCCTGAATCAGCGTTCGCGTTTCGTACCCGACTTTCTGATTTTAAACTTGCGAAGCAGTACTAAAGGCGTAGTTCTTATGTGCCAATGCACAATTGGTGTTATGGTCATCTGATGACTAATATGAAGCCTGAAGCATCGTGACTCGCAAAGAGTCAGGTAGATAACAACAAAAGAGGCTCACACAATGATCTATACACAGCCAGGGCTTGAGGGCTCCGTCACTTCACTGAAACCCCGTTACGAAAACTATATTGGTGGCAAGTGGGTTGCTCCCGTCAAGGGCCAGTATTTCAAAAATGTTTCACCAGTCACCGGTGAGGTTTTTTGTGAAATACCGCGTTCTACCGCTGAAGATGTCGAACTGGCATTGGATGCAGCGCATGCAGCAAAGCAGGCATGGGGTCTCAAGTCAGTTACCGAACGTTCAAATTTGTTGCTGAAAATTGCCGATCGTCTGGAACAGAATCTTGAATCGATAGCTGTCGCGGAATCCTGGGATAACGGTAAGGCTGTACGTGAAACCCTAAACGCCGATGTACCACTTGCAGTGGATCATTTTCGTTATTTTGCCGGCGCTATTCGTGCGCAGGAAGGTTCTATCGGTGAGATAGATCACAATACCGTCGCCTATCATTTCCATGAGCCACTGGGTGTTGTTGGTCAGATTATTCCCTGGAATTTTCCCCTGCTTATGGCGGCATGGAAAATCGCGCCGGCTCTGGCAGCAGGTAACTGCATAGTCATGAAGCCAGCCGAGCAAACCCCCTGGTCTATTCTGAAGTTCATCGAGGTGATCGAAGATCTGTTACCAGCAGGCATTTTGAATATCGTCAATGGCTTTGGTGCAGAAGCCGGTCAGGCGCTGGCTACCAGCAAGCGTATTGCCAAAATTGCGTTCACCGGTTCTACCCCAGTTGGCGCGCACATCATGAAATGTGCAGCCGAAAATATTATTCCTTCCACGGTTGAGTTGGGTGGTAAATCACCAAACATCTTCTTCAAAGATGTCATGGATTTTGAAGATAGTTACCTGAGTAAATGTATTGAAGGTGTGGTGTTGGCCTTCTTCAATCAGGGTGAAGTGTGTACCTGCCCATCACGCCTGCTGGTGCAGGAAGATATCTATGATGAGTTCATCGCCAAGGTAATAGAGCGTACCAAGCTGATTAAGCGTGGCAGTCCACTGGATACCGATGTCATGGTGGGTGCTCAGGCCTCGGAAGAGCAGTTTAAAAAGATCATGGGTTACTTTGATATTGGCCGTGATGAGGGTGCTGAAATTCTCATCGGTGGTGATAAGGATCAGATGGATGCGTCATTGGGTGGTGGCTACTATATTCAGCCAACCCTGATCAAAGGCAACAACAAAATGCGCGTATTCCAGGAAGAAATCTTTGGCCCGGTTGTATCTGTCACCACTTTCAAAGATGAAGCTGAAGCCCTGGCTATTGCCAATGACTCTGAGTTCGGACTGGGTGCAGGCCTGTGGACACGTGATATGAACCGTGCTTACCGTATGGGTCGTGGTATTGAAGCCGGTCGCGTGTGGACTAACTGCTATCATCATTATCCAGCACATGCGGCGTTTGGTGGTTACAAGAAATCCGGTGTCGGCCGTGAAAACCACAAGATGATGCTGGATCATTATCAGCAGACCAAAAACATGCTGGTTAGCTATGATGTAAACCCGATGGGCTTTTTCTAAGCCAGTAAGCGCTCTTTACTCTCCGTTGATCGGTACAGGGATGTACCTGCTGCATGGTCGCGCACCCTGCGACCAGTAATTGACTCTGTCATGTAGTATTTAACCTCCTTCGGGAGGTTTTTTTTTCTAATGAGTAAGCCGTCATGTCCAGATTTTTAACGTTAATGATGTCGCTTTTTTTGGTTTTCGGTTTTTTATTTTTGTTGGCATTCGCTGCTCTTGTTCAGCAGGGCAAAACGGATGTCCAGCGCGAGCTGGCAGCAAGCAGGGAGTTAGCACAGCTCTTGTCCACGCTGGCTGAGGGTGATAGGCAACGTTTGCACCTGCTTGAACAGGCAGAGTTGCGTCATGTGGTTATCAGCGTTAAGCATTCAATACAGCTGGAAGACTTAGATGGATCTGATGAGGTACCGAAGTGGTTTTTTCAGCTGATTTGGCGGGAAGATCTGGTTCAGGATGCTAATACCTTATACCTGCCTGATGGACGGCGCATGTGGTTGTTAGCCAACCCCTTCGATGAGGTTGAGGAGGTGTGGGAGTCTGTGGTCTTGGTATTTGTGTTATTTGTGGCGACCTATTTAGTGGCCGCTATGGCCGCATTCTATGGGCGACGCTTAGGGTTAAAGCCTTTTCAACTGCTGGCTACTTGTTATTCGACCCTGGCGAATGCCCTTGAGCTGGAGCAGAAAAGTAATCAGCATTTAACCGGGGAGTTAATGGCGCTCCAGGAAAAAGAACGTGCCTATTTAGCGCGAGAATTACACGATGACCTTGGACAATATGTTACAGGCATTCGGGCTCAATCCTACTTAATCTCTCAAACACCTGACGATGCGATGTTGGTTAAGCGGACAGCAGAGATCATTATTGAACATTGCCAGGCAATGCAGGAAGGATTTCTGCGCTTAGTACGAAGTTTGCACCCCGTGATTCTTGAGCCCCTAGGGTTAGGCCAATCGTTACAAAGTCTTGCTACGCAATGGCAGCAATCCAGTGGCATAAGTTGCAGTATTTTGGTGCCTGATTGCGTGCCACCTTTGCAAAAAGATGCGGCAACACATCTATATCGGATGGTACAAGAGGCGCTCAATAATGTGGCACGTCATGCTAAAGCCAATAGAGTATCAATTGATCTTAGACTTATTGAAACGGGTTTGGAGTTAGTGGTTGATGACAACGGGCAGGGATTGCAGGCCAATATGGTGCAGGGGGTCGGTCTGCGCTCTATGTATGAGAGAGCCCGCTGTATGAACGCAAACTTACGCCTTGTTTCGAAAGCAGGCCAGGGCTTGAAAATTATTGTAAAGGTTCCTGTATTGCAGGAGGGTATAGCTTGATGAAAATTCTATTGATTGATGATCATGCCGTGGTCAGGCAGGGCTATGCCAGTTTACTGTCTGCCATGTTAGATACATGCCATATACTTGAAGCCAGTACGGGAGCTGACGGCTTTGCTTTATGGCAGCAACATACGCCCGATCTGATTATTTTGGATATACATTTGCCAGATTTGACCGGGCTGGAAATCGGTAGGCGAATACTGCAACGAGAAGCCAGTACGCGTATTCTTTTTTTCAGTATGTATGATGAGCTACCCATGGTGCAGCAAGCCTTGGATGTGGGTGCTTTGGGTTATATTTCCAAAAGTGGTTCACCCGAGGTGCTATTGGAAGCTGTTACGCGTGTAATGCAGGGTAAGCCCTATGTTGAGCATGAGTTAGCGATGCGTTTGGCCATGCATCGACCTGTAGATGAGAGAGGGTTGTCTGATATAACGCCCAGAGAGTTTGAAATTTTTGTGATGCTGGCTAAAGGCTTGCCCTCGAAAACGATTGCAGAGCATTTGTGTGTCAGTGTGAAAACAGTAGCCAATCACACGGCGCTCTTAAAAAGTAAACTGCAAGTGACATCTACTGCACAATTTGTCCATTTGGCGATTCAGTTTGGAGTTATTAAGTTGGGTGAAATTCAAAGCGGAGCGCCTGCCTCAGGCGAGCAGCTTCCGCATTGAGGGGTCATCAGTGTAACCTGAATTAATCCGTGTAGTTTTTTGGGATCATCCAGTCGTGAGGGCAGCCTTCGCAGCCATCCATCAGGGTGTTTTGAAAGGTCGCAAAGCGAAAAATTGCACCTGTGAATTGAGCGTTTCCAAGATTAGCATTGTTAAATTTTGCCTCTTGAAGATTGGCATCCTCAAAGCTGGCTCCTGTCATATCGGCCTTTGTCAGCCATGCCATTTCCAGATTGGCGGCATAAAAGCTGGCGTTCTCGAACTTGCCTTGTGTCAGGCGAGCAAAGGTTAAATCGGCGCCATCAAAACGTGTGCTTTTGAATGATGCACCTTGACCAAACATAGCCCATGCAGATACGGATTGCAGGTTGGCATGGTCAAGTGTGGCACCACGTAGATTGGTTTTTCCAGGTTGGCCCGGGTAAGTGTGGCGTGGCGTAAATCAGCGCCTTGTAAGTTTGCTCCACGCAGGTCTGCATGTCGCAAATCCGCATACCGAAGGTCAGCGCCACTTAAATTAATATAGCGCATATCGCGTCCAGCTAACTCAAAAGATTCAAATTGGCCATTAGCGCATTCTGCATTAGGTGTGAAAGGGCAATCGTCTGCGAAGGCGGGAGACAGTAGGCACGAGCAAAGCAGCAGTGCTGAAAAGAGTAAAGGCTTCATAAGCATAACGTCCTTAAAAAAAGAGCCTGTATGAACAGGCTCAAAGCCATGTAACAATCGTTTCACAAAATCGCGGTTTTATTGGGCCCAGGATGGAAGCTTGAAGGCCCAGAAAGCACCCCCTTGAGGAACAGGACGCGTTAATACAGCCATCTCACCTCCCCATAGCGGAACGGCGCCACCATAGCCTGAGGCAATGCCGACATACTGCTCACCATCCATTTCCCATGTGACTGGGCTGGAAACAATGCCTGAGCCTGTTTGGAACTTCCAAAGCTCTTCACCGGTTTTGGCGTGGAAAGCCTTAAGATAGCCGTCACTCGTACCTGTAAAAACCAGGTCGCCTTTCGTGGCTAATACGCCGGACCAAAGTGGAAGGGCTTCTTTATGTTCCCACTCTATTTCGCCTGTGAGAGGGTTCATCGCACGTAGAATGCCGACATGGTCGTCATACATTTTTTTGATGCGGAAGCCTTGTCCTAAATAAGCTGAACCCTTTTGGTAGGTGACTTCTTCGGTCCAGTAATCCTCTTTCCAGTGGTTACCAGGCACATAGAACCAGCCGGTGTCCTGGCTATAAGCCATGGGGTTCCAGTTTTTACCACCCAGAAAGGGTGGAGAGACTTCAATAGCTTCACCACGTTCTTCACCTGGTGCAGGGAGCGGTGGGCGTTGCCCTTCAACTTCGACAGGACGGCCTGTTTCAGGATCGATATGTGTTGCCCAGGTGATATTGTCAACAAATGGGAAGGCACGAATAAAGCTGCCATCTTCACGGTTGATAACGTAGAAAAATCCGTTTCGGTCAGCGTGAGCTGTTGCTTTGACGGTTTCACCCTCGTCATCATACTCAAACAGGACCAGTTCATTGTTGCCGGAGAAATCCCAGGCATCATTCGGAGTGTGCTGGTAGAACCATTTTACTTCGCCTGTAGTGGGGTCTACGCCCACCTGACCTGAGGTGTAGAGGTTGTCGTAATCAAGTGGATTACCCCCTTCAGATGTGCGCTTCCAGGTATTCCAGGGGGCTGGATTGCCTGCACCCACAATGATTGTGTTGGTTTCGACGTCAAAACTTGCACTCTGCCAGGGAGCACCGCCCCCATGGCTCCAGGCATCAACCTTGCCTGTCTCTGTGTTGTCATCATCTGGCCATGAAGGGGCTCTTGGGTCTCCTGTTGGTGTGCTCTCTTCACCATTAAGGCGGCCCACATGACCCTCCACGAATGGACGCATCCAGACCTCTTCGCCAGTGTGCGGGTCGCGAGCAAATAGTTTGCCGACAACGCCAAATTCATCGCCTGACGAACCATGAATGAGCAAGGTGCGTCCAGAGGCTTGATCTTTAACAATCGTGGGAGCACCCGTCATGGTGTAGCCAGCAGAATGATCACCGAATTTTTCACGCCAGACGACACGGCCAGTGGTTTTATCCAGTGCGACCATGGCAGCATCGAGTGTACCAAAGTAAATTTTGTCTTCGAATATTGCTGCACCGCGATTGACGACATCACAACAAGGGCGAATATCATCTGGTAGTCTGGCGGCGTAGTTCCAAAGCTGCTTGCCTGTTTTTGCATCAATAGCAAACACTCGAGAATAAGAGCCTGTTACGTATATAACACCATCATGAACCAGAGCCTGGGATTCTTGTCCGCGCTGTTTTTCATCACCAAATGAGAAAGACCAGGCAGGGGTCAGGCGATTCACGTTGTCGGTATTGATTGTTGTCATTGGACTATAGCGCTGGGCCTTGGGTCCAAAACCATAACTTAGAACGGTTTGTGTGTTGTCCGGATCATTAACAATATCATCCCAAGAAACTTCAGTGGCGGCGTATGCCGAAGTACTACTGAGGCCAATTGCTGCAGACAATAGAGCGGCCTTGATCGAATAGCCCAGAGGTGTGTAACGAGACGTTATTTTTGTTGTATGCATCATAATAATACCCTGTTGGATGAGTAACTCAGCAGCTGAGTTAAATTCAATGCCTTAGTGCCAGGGTAGTATGGGTAGAGCGACCGATAATAACGATGGATGAGTGCCCGCAGATACCAGGATTTCAGCCAGTAAAAACGAGGAAAAAAGCGCAGGATTTTGGGAAATATTCCCTATAAAACAATATGTTGTATTAAAGTTGTACGACCTAAGCACAGTGTATTTCATTCTAGTGAGTAATGAAAGTAGTGTGGTGTTGTAATTTATTCGGCCAGCATCCGTAGCCTTTATTCCGCCTCTCTGTAGTGTAAGGGGGAAGTGTGAAAGTTTGTGCCGACAAAATGCCCAGAAAATTAGTTCCAAAGTACCATGTTGTCCGCTTCTTCAACATCCTACTATCAAAAGGGTGCCAATTATGACATCCATAACAAAAAAGAAGGAGTCGTTTATGTGGACTAAACCTGCATATACCGATCTGCGCATCGGTTTTGAAGTCACTATGTACTTCGCAAACCGCTAAGCGCTAAGGGCGGCCCTCACTGAGGGTCGCTTTTTGTACCACTTCTGTAAGAGATAATAATAACAATGCATATCCAGATTCTAGGTTCAGCTGCTGGCGGTGGTTTTCCGCAGTGGAACTGCAATTGCGCGAACTGCGATGGGTTTCGTAAAGGAACCTTGAATGCACAGGCACGTACGCAATCCTCGATTGCCGTGAGTGCTGATGGTGAACGTTGGGTTTTATTTAATGCCTCTCCGGATATTCGTGCCCAACTTGCTGATTTCGCGCCTATGCAACCGGCACGTGCCGTGCGCGATACCGGCATACATGCCATTGTCCTCATGGACAGTCAGATCGATCATACAACAGGGTTGTTAATGTTACGCGAAGGTTGCCCACATCAGGTGTATTGTACTGATCGCGTGCATCAGGATTTAAGTCTCAGCTTCCCGATTTTTACCATGCTGAAAAACTGGAATAGTGGATTGATTCATCATCCTATCGCCGTAGATCAGTTTTTGAATCCATTTGAAATTGTTGGCATCGAGGACCTTGAGTTTATCGCTCTGCCGATTCTATCAAGCGCACCCCCTTACTCACCACACCGTTTAAACCCGCATCCTGGAGACAATATAGCGGTATTGATTCGGGATAAGCGCAGTGGCAAATCACTCTTTTACGCGCCGGGTTTACGCGATATCGATGCTCCGCTGACGCAGGTGATGGCTGAGGCTGATTGCCTGCTCGTAGATGGTACCCTTTGGCGTGAAGATGAAATGGCGTTTATGGGTGTAGGCGATAAGCTTGGCGTACATATGGGGCACTCCCCCAATCCGGTGAAGGCGGTATGATTGAATTTTTAGACCCCTCACCAAACCTCGCAAAATATTGATTCACATAAATAACACCAACCCTATCTTGATTGAAGACTCACCAGAACGGGCCTTGTTAGATGCCAAAGGCATCGAAGTCGCATTTGATGGGATGCAGGTACAGTTATAAATCAGAATACAACATGATTAGGTGGCGACCTTGATGAACCCTATAGTTAACGCTTTAAGTCGAACCGAGTTTGAACAGGCCCTGCGTGACAAAGGCGCCTATTACCACACACATCACCCCTATCACCAGGCCATGTATGAAGGCCATGCGACGCCAGAGCAGATTCGTGCTGGGTGGCCAATCGTTTTTACTATCAAATCAGCATTCCGATTAAAGATGCTGCGATTATGGCCAATTGTCCTGATCGTGATGTGCGGCGTCATTGGGTTCAGCGAATTTTGGATCACGATGGCTATGAAGGTGCCGAAGGTGGTATTGAAGCATGGTTGCGCTTAGGTGAGGCGGTGGCTTATCACGTGAAGAAATTCTTTCACAAGAGCATGTATTGCCCGGTGTGCGTTTTGCCGTGGATGCCTACGTTAATTTTGCCCGCCGTGCCACCTGGGAAGAGGCCGCCAGTTCGTCTTTAACGGAGCTGTTTGCGCCGCATATTCACCAGTCGCGTCTGGATGCCTGGCCGACGCATTATCCTTGGATCAATGCCGAAGGCTATACCTATTTCCGAAACCGTTTGACCGAGGCGCGTCGTGATGTGGAGCAAGGCTTAAAAATTACCCTGGATCACTATCAAACGGCTGCACAGCAAACCCGCATGCTGGAAATTTTACAGTTTAAACTGGATGTGCTTTGGACAATGCTGGATGCGATGAGCATGGCTTATGAATTAAACCGGCCGCCTTACCACACGGTTACGGATACCGCTGTTTATCATCGGGGACTATTCTGATGCCAGGGTCTATTCCCGTGATTAATCGTATGTTTCGTTTGCAATGGGAAGAGGCGCAAGCGGCCTGGGTGTTGCTTTACCCTGAAGGGATGGTACAACTTAATGCCAGCGCAGCAGAAATACTCACCCGTATCGATGGCATAAAGAGTGTTGACGACATACAGGCAGAGCTGAACGCCAAATACCCGGACGCGGAAGATTTAGAGCAGGATGTGAACGAGTTTTTCACCCATGCACAAACACTTAACTGGATAGACTATGTCTGAGACTGCCAAGCATCGACAACCGCTTTGGTTGTTAGCTGAGTTAACCTACAAATGCCCTTTGCAATGTCCCTATTGCAGCAACCCTCTGGATTTTGCAGCGGCAGGGCAGGAGTTAACCACCGAGCAATGGATCGACGTTTTCACCCAGGCGCGTAAAATGGGCGCTGCCCAATTGGGTTTTTCCGGTGGCGAGCCCTTGGTGCGTCAAGACCTGGAAGTTCTCATTGCGGAAGCACGGCGTCTGGGTTATTACACCAACTTAATTACCTCGGGTATTGGCTTGAATGCGCAACGCATCGCACGCTTTCACGAGGCGGGATTAGACCATATTCAAGTAAGTTTTCAGGCGTCGGATGAAGCGGTGAATCAGATGCTGTCTGGCTCTGCCAAAGCCTTTGCCCAGAAATTAAAAATGGCGCGCGAAGTCAAAGCACAAGGCTATCCGATGGTGCTGAATTTCGTTACCCACCGGCATAACATCGATCAAATTGACCGCATTATCGAGCTGTGTGTTGAGCTGGAAGCCGACTATGTTGAGCTGGCTACTTGCCAGTATTATGGCTGGGCGTATGAAAACCGTGAGGCCTTGTTGCCGACTCAGGCCCAACTGGAACGCGCTGAACGTATCACCAATGAATACCGTGAACGTTTGGCCGCGCAGGGGCATCCGATCAAGTTGATTTTTGTAACACCGGATTATTATGAACAGCGCCCGAAAAAATGTATGAACGGCTGGGGCGAACTCTTCCTGACTGTCACGCCGGATGGTACCGCGTTGCCTTGCCACAGTGCGCGGATGCTGCCGCTTTCCTTCCCGAATGTGAAGGATCATAGCCTGCCCTATATCTGGAATGACTCTGAGGGCTTTAACTATTTTCGTGGCAAAGGCTGGATGAAAGAGCCTTGTCGCAGTTGCGATGAACAGGATGATGATCTCGGTGGTTGTCGTTGTCAGGCTTTTATGCTGACGGGCGATATGCACAATGCCGATCCTGTGTGCAGTAAGTCTGAACATCACTCACTCATATTGGAAGCGCGTCTTGCCGCCGAGGCTGATGTGTCAGCAAGCGCCATGACCTTTCGCAATGAACGTAATTCGCGTGTCTTTTTTAAAGGCTAAGAGATGAGCCGCGTGCCTTCAGCTGCCAGGGTCGTGCAGGGGTTTAAAGAATACCACTCTGTCTCGGCTGTTGCCTCTGGTGTGGCCTGGGTCGAATCGAATCCGGCTACTGGTCGCAACCGCCTCTTTTTAAGTGAGCAGGGAAGCGTGACAGGTATCACACCCGAACAGTGCAGTGTGGGCAGTCGCGTCAATGGGTATGGGGGTGTGGCCTGGGTGCTGTTGGACGATGCCTTTGCCTGGGTGAATGCCACAGACCAACAAATCTGGATCAGCCTTATCCCCGTGAAAAGGGTGTTGCAATCGATACTTCCCTTTCCTCCAGCTCTCTGCATGCCGCTTTAACCTCAACCCCTTGGCGCAGCTTTGCTGATTGTATTTATGATTCAGCGCGGAAACGCTTAATCGCCGTGTGTGAATCCCAGGTTGAGGGTGCTGCAGAGAATCAACACAGCTTGGTAACGATTGATTGCGCCACAGGAGCGGTGGAGGATCTCATTCAGGGGGCTGACTTTTATGCCTCTCCTTGTTTAAGTTCTGACGGCCACACCTTGGTATGGATTGAGTGGAATCATCCGCATCAGCCTGGTTATCGACGCAGCTGGTCTCTATTCAATTGCATCATGATGGAACACTGGATCTGTCTACTCAGACGCAGTTGGCCAATAATGCCAGCTGGTTGCAACCGCATTTTTCACCTGAAGATGATTTAGTCGCACTGGGTGATCCTGATAACTGGTGGAATCCTTACGTATTTGTACAAACAGCACACAGACACATCGAAGCGGTACGCCTGTTCGATGAGATCTTTCCCGTCGAGTTTACAACCGCCCCTTGGGCACTGGGATTGAGCACCTATGCATGGGACAATCAGGGACATTTGCATGCCCTGGTACAGGACAAAGGCTACAGTCATTATTGGCGTTTTGATGCGCAAAGCAAGGCTAAACAGTCGGTCACCTTGCCCTTTTCACGCCTAAGCAGTCTGAGTTTAAGCGCCACCCATGCGTATCTGGTGGCAGACTCCGAAGATCGCTATCCGGGTGTCATTGCGCTCGATCTTGCCGAGTTGAGTTGGCAGATCATCATTGGCGCAGGCAAGCCTGATTACCCAGTCAATCTGCCTCAGTCTTATTGGATCAAAGTGGCAAATACGTATGATGTGCAAAGTTTTTACTATCCGCCACAAAAGCAACTGACTCATGAGCAGACGCCACCGCCCTTAATTCTGCTCACCCACGGTGGCCCGACTTCAGCAACCTATCCCGTGCTAAATCCCCGTGTCCAATACTGGACATCAGCTGGTTTTGCCGTGCCGATATTAATTATCGGGGTTCCTGTGGTTATGGGAGAGCATTTCGTTGTGCCTTAGCCGGGCGCTGGGGGTGGCTGAGGTAGAAGACGTTGAGTATTTGGTGGATCAACTCGTGGCCGAGGGTCTGGCACACCCTGAAGCTTTGTTTATCCGCGGACAAAGTGCTGGAGGCTACACTACCCTGATGGCGCTGATACATTCCGCGCGTTTTAAGGCTGGCGCCAGTCTTTATGGTGTAAGTGATCTGGTGCCGCTGAATGCACAGACCCATAAATTTGAGTCGCATTACTTGAGCTGGCTGGTTGGAGATGAGAGTGCATTGCGCAACCCAAAGCGTTCACCCGTGCACCAGGCTGAAGCTGTTTCGGCTGGCGTGATTTTTTTCCAAGGGCTTAAAGACACAGTGGTTCTGCCGGAACAAACGCAACGTATGGTTAAGGTTTTAAGGAAACAGGGCACCGCTGTGCAAGTGACTTATTTTAATAATGAGGCACATGGCTTCAGGTTGGCTGAAAATCAACAAAGCGTGTTAGAGCAGGAGCTACAATTCTATTTGCGTTTTATAACCCTGTCTTTGGGATAGACTGTAGCATAAGCAGGTCGATAGGTTGGAACGCTTGCGTATTACACAACATAGCCATTGAATTGTGACCGTTTGTTGCTGTTAAAATATCGACTAAAGTTTGTATTTATAGGTCTGAAGTATAGTATCGCTTGTACCCGACTCTTTCTAAGCTTAATGATGTGCTGAGTGGATTACACTGAGATACATATATAACGGAGTCAGGCTCAATTGATGAGTATAGGTTTTTAAAGTGAATGCACCTTTCGTTTAAAGCCGATTGAGACTGCCAAGACTAATTTGGCAGATACTGAAGCGGCTGCGTTAGAATTGTCCAATCAGTTATTGCATCCTGACTTGGGATTCGTACTTTTTTTCTGTTCTGCTGAATATGATCTGGAAGCGCTTGCTCATGCCATGGCCAGTGCTTTCCCGGATATCAAACTGGCCGGGTGCACGACAGCAGGCGAGCTTACATCGACAGGTTATGAGCGCGGTTCCATTAGTGCCGTTGGCTTTGACAAGCATTTTTTTGCAATAGAAGTGGGTCTGGTTGCAGAGCTTGATGGCTTTGGACTGCAGCAGGCGCAATCCCTGGTCGATAAACTTTTTTTGCAGGGACGGCACAAGCAGGTTGCACCAAGCAAAGGACACACCTTCGCCATGACGCTGCTGGATGGCCTGTCAAGTCAAGAAGAAATGGTGCTGGTGGCGTTGGATTCAGCCTGGGAAACATTCCTCACTTTGGCGGATCAGCGGGTGATGATATTCAGCTAGCTAATACCCATATTTTTTATGATGGTCAGTTTCATAATGAAGCAGCCGTGCTTATCTTAATTAATACACCTTTGGATTTTGAGGTTTTTACAACGCATCATATGCGTAGTCTGGATAAGAAATTAGTGGTTACAGCGGCTGAACCGTCTTCTCGTGCAGTCATGGAGTTTAATGCCGCACCGGCTGCCTTAGAGTACGCCGCCCTCGTGGGTATTGCGCCAGAGGATTTAAACCCCAAAGTGTTTGCACTGCATCCTTTGGCGGTAAGAATTGGCAATGAGTTTTACGTCCGCTCCATTCAGCGGGTCAACCCTGACATGAGTTTGACCTTCTATTGCGCTGTCGGTAATGGAATCGTGCTAACCGCCATGGAGCCACAACCGATTTTGCCGGATCTTGAAAGACGTTTTGCTGAAATCGAATCGAGAATAGGCACACCAATTATCACCCTGGGGTGTGATTGTTTCTTACGTCGATTAGAAACCGAACATCTGGGTGCTTTACAGGAAGCCTCGGATTTTTTCGTTAAACACCGCGTGGTTGGCTTTAACACCTATGGCGAGCATTTTGATGGTGTGCATATTAATCAAACCTTTACCGGTGTGGTGATTGGCGGTTTGCGCTGATGAACCAGTCACGACCCTCCTCTGATGAAGTTATTGCCGAGCTTAAATACGAAAATGAAAAGTTAAGGCGGATCAACCAGGCCCTGATTGAACGTGTCGAAGCTGGGAGTTCAATGAGTGCAGCACCTTATGCGGCCTTTGAGCACTCTGCCGTACTCGCAGAGCAGGTGAGAGATAGAACCGAAGCACTCTCTGTCACCATGGCCGAGTTAAAAGCCAGCAACCGTGCGCTTAAAGAAGCAAATCAGGAAGCTGCAACCGCTCATCAGCGTCTTATTGATGCAATTGAAAGTATCTCTGATGCTTTTGTTTTGTTTGATAATGAGCGCAGGGTTCTTCTTTATAATAGCCGTTTCAGTGAGTATTGGCGTGAGGTTGGGGTCAGTATTACCCGCGGAGTCAGCATTCATGATATACGCCGTTTAACCCGTGAAAGAGGACTGGTCTCTGAGGTTTATTCCGAAGAGGCTGATGCCGCCAAGATTTTGCACCTCAGTAACGGGCGTTGGGTACAGATATCCGAACGTCAAACGGGTGATGGCGGTTTAGTGGTGTTGTATACGGATATTACTGATTTAAAAGCCAGTGAGGCGGTTCAGCGGGAGAAAGCGCTGGCACAAAAGTCCCATCTCTTACAAAGCACCGTTGATAACCTGTCCCAGGGCGTGAGTTTGGTCAATGCCGAGGGGCAGTTGGAAATTTGGAACCGTCGTTTTCTTGAGTTAACCACTTTAAGTCCGCAGCAGGTGTTGTCATCAGCTGATTTTGAGGCACTGATGGCGCAATCTGAAGTTGTGTTTTTATCACCCAGACAGACTAAGGATGAGGTCAAACCGCTACTCGAATTAGAGCAGCGCTTGCTCGATGGCCGGGTTATTGAGATTAAAACACATCCCATGCAATCTGGTGACTATGTTAACACCTATACGGATATTACCGAGCACTACCGCTACGCTGAAAACTTGCGTGAAAGTGAACGCTGGATACGCCTTATCACTGACCACGTACCCGCGCTAATTGCCTATTTGGGTGCGGATATGTGCTACCGCTTTACTAACCAGGTGTACGATGACTTTTATGGCTGGCCCCGCGGTTCATTGATTGGTGAGAATATCAGTCGCGCTCATGGTGAAGCTTCATTTACCAAGCTGCTGCCCTATGTTGAACGGGCTTTGAAAGGTGAAAGCGTTAACTTTGAAATCGAAGAACAAAATGCGGCAGGTGAAAACCGGTATATGCTCAAGTCGTACGTGCCGAATCTTGATCTGGAAGGCGATGCCGTTGGTTTTTTCGTTCTGATTCGGGATATAACGGAACGTAAACGCACCTCGGAAGCCCTGCAACAAGCTTACATTAATCTTGAACAACGGGTGCGTGATCGAACATCAGAGTTGACCGGGCTAAACCAGAAGCTGCGTACTGAGATCAATGAGCGAAAAACCATCGAATATCGTTTGATTGAAGCAAAGCAAGAAGCCGAACAAGCCAACCTGTCCAAAACCAAATTTCTTGCTGCTGTCAGCCATGATTTACTCCAGCCCTTGAATGCGGCACGACTTTTTACCGGCGCATTGCTGGAACAAAAAATTCCAGAACAGATTTTTTCATTGATTAAGTCGATCAGCAATTCGCTGGAGGATGTGGAAAGTCTGTTGGGTACCCTGGTTGATATCTCTAAACTTGATGCTGGAGTCATTAAAGCCGATGTTGCATCGTTTCGACTTAAAGAGTTGCTAGATAATTTGGCGGTTGAATATAAACAGATTGCTGAAGCCGAAAATATCGGCTTTAGCTATCAATCGAGCGAGGTAATTGTGTCTTCAGATGCAACCTTGCTGGCGCGTATTCTGAGAAACCTGCTGACCAATGCAGTACGCTATACGCCCACTGGTGGTAAAATTCTGTTGGGCTGCCGTCGTCAAAGTCAGTCAGTCTTAATCCAGGTTTACGATACGGGTTGTGGGGTTCCCTCAGATAAGCTGGATGAAATTTTTCTCGAGTTCAAACGCCTGACACCCAACAAAAATCGTCAGGATAAAGGGCTGGGCCTGGGGTTGGCTATAGTGGATAAGATTGCCCGCATCTTGTCACATCCCATTCATGTGCGTTCTCAGTATGACAAGGGTTCGGTTTTTTCTGTTGAGGTTCCTCTGGGTGAATTAGCACCACATAGTCTATTGCCTATCCATGAAGAACAAGGCTTTGATCGTTACCTGGCTGGTGCAAAGATATGGATGGTGGATAATGATCCATCAATATGCAATGGGATGCGCGTATTGCTTGAAGGCTGGGGTTGTTCAGTGATTACAGCCACAGGGCTTAGTGATTTACAGGAAATTATCAGCATCGGTAGTACGGAGGTAGATCTCTTGATAGCTGACTATCATCTGGATGATGATGTGGTCGGTACAGATGTCGTTAAAGAAATATTGGCCTGCCGTACTAGAGCGATTCCTGTGTTGATGATAACCGCAAATTATAGCAATGAATTAAAGCAACAGATGCGTGAAGCGGGTTATGCTTTGATTAATAAGCCTGTTAAGCCGCTAAAACTGAAAGCCACCTTGTCGCATTTATTAAAAGCAGGCGATTGAACATTATCTATCCAGTGATATCTTTCGTTTCCTA
Source organism: Nitrincola sp. A-D6 (assembly GCF_000764495.1). Lineage (GTDB taxonomy): Bacteria > Pseudomonadota > Gammaproteobacteria > Pseudomonadales > Balneatricaceae > Nitrincola. The sequence continues at coordinate 32,442 of NZ_JRLB01000082.1, read as the reverse complement.
TCGACGTAAATAGTTAGAAAAATTTATGTCGCTTGCGGCTAAAATAGCTTGCACGCGGTTGTGCACACCCAGTTTAGATAAAATAGCAGAAACATGCGCTTTTACAGTGGTTTCGGCAATATTTAACTGGTAAGCAATTTGCTTATTCGACTCACCAGTGACCATGCGTTCCAATACTAATAACTGACGTCGGGTAAGCGACATTAAGAGTTCAGATGGAATTTCCGGGTTATTGCTGCTTTTCCGGTGACGCTGCATATTCGGATCTTGGGTCTGCCGAATAATATCGGGCGGAAGATAGACATTTCCTTTTAATATTTGTTCCAGGGCTTCGGTCATTTGCGCACGGGGTGATGATTTGGAGATAAAACCAACGGCTCCGCAGGTGATCGCCTGCAATACGATTTGTTTGTCATCTTCAGCGGATACGATGACAACAGGGATAGTCGGGAACTCATTACGTATGGAGATCAGGCCGTTTAAGCCATTCATGCCCGGCATATTCAAATCTAATAAAACCAAATCTAAATCGTCATCAGCCTGCGCCATGATCAGTGCTTCATCAAGACTCTCGGTCTCAAGAATATCTGCATCTGGGTAAGCTGAGGCTATCACGCTTTGTATGGCCTCTCGAAAAAGGGGATGATCGTCGGCTACAAGTATCTTATACACGGTTATTCTCACTCAGCTTTAAGGGTAGAGTACCCTTGTTTATTGTTATTCTGTGTAGAGTAAAGCTTCGACCCCAAGGGGTTCAGGCGCTATCTCAACCAGCGGCAAGCCGGCTTCATGCCATCCATCACTACCATCAGCGTACCAATAGAGTTGAGTATAACCCCATTGCGACGCACGGCGCACAGCATTCCATGACATCCAGCAATCTGCGGTACAAAAAATAGCAATCGCCTTGCTTTTATCCCTTCCGGTTAATGCTTGTAAATGCTCTGAAAAATATCTCAGCCAGTGCTCTTCGGCTTCGCCCCAGCCAACATTAGGCAGCCAGACACTGTTGGGTAATGTCCGACGTGGCGGGTTTGAAATAAATATCCCATTTCGCCAGGTTACAGGCTGGACATCGATCAGAATTATTTCGTGATTAGCCTGCAGTTTACTCAGTAATGCAGCGGTTGTAATTAAACGGCCACCGTCTACCTGATCTGGTGTGGCACTTCGGTAATAGCTTATTCTGTAGCCATCTTCTGAAAAATGGGGTAACTCATCCGCCTGCACTGAAAGCACTAAAGTTAACATAGCTAGTAAAAAAAGAGTTTTCACCCGTTTCACTCATTTCACCTGCTTCATCTGTTTTTATTATTAAAGACATTACACCGCTTAAGTATTAAGACCTGAATTAGACCATGTGGCTAAAAACCAAGTACTGAAGTAGTAAGTTTAGTTTGTTCTTATGTAGCAAGCCTAACCTGCTGCTTTTAAGGCTGGGAAGAGGATGTCGATGTAATGACTTTTTCAGGTTTAAATCCCCAAATGGCCAGCAATCCAAAGCCGCCAGTGGTCAGCAGAGTAATCACCAGCGCCTGGGTATTGAGCTGTTGATACAGGGCAAATCTGACCAACTCGACCGCATAGGTAAACGGGTTGAGGCTACAGACCCAGTAAAGCCATTCACTGCTTTCGCGCATTCGCCATAGAGGGTACAGTGCCGATGACATAAAAAACATGGGGAAAATCACAAAATTCATGACTCCCGCGAAATTTTCCAGCTGACGTATTTTCGATGACAGGAATAGACCGATAGCACCTAACTCCAGGGCTGTCAGTAACAGTGCGGGTAATGCATAGAGTAATCCTGGGTCGGTAAGCGGATATCGAGCAATATAGCGATGGCATAAAAGGCATAGACTTGAATTAAGGAAATAATCGCTATAGCCAATAGCTTGCTGAATAATAACCAGGCACGGGGCAGAGGACTCATCAGCAACACGCGCATACTCCCCATTTCGCGGTCGTAGACCATTGATAACGCACTTTGCATGCCATTAAACAGCAAAATCATGCAAGCCAGACCCGGAATGATGTAGGTTTCATAGGTAATATAGGTTGCATAGGGTGGCGTTATCGACAGACCGAGTGCGGCTCTGAATCCTGCAGCAAATACCACCAGCCAGAGTAGCGGGCGAACGAGTGAGCTAAAAAAGCGCGAGCGCTGCTGAATAAAGCGTAAGAATTCACGGTATAAAATGCCTTTGAAGCTGTAGAAATACAAACTCAACATGACACATCTCCCGTTGCCAGGCCGGTAAGTTGCTCAAACGCTGCGGTTAAATCAGTACAGCTGGTTAGTTTGAGTAAATCCTGGCCCTTGCCCTGAGCAACTAATCGGCCCTGATCCAGGACGATAATGTGATCTTCAGGCTGCAATTCATCGATTAAATGCGTGGTCCAGAGAAGGGTTAAATTATCGCTCTGACACAGGGAGCGGACATAACTGTTAAGTTCCAAACGGCTTCGGGTGTCTAGCCCCACGCTGGGCTCATCTAAAAGCAGTAAGGATGGTCGATGTAATAGAGCCCGCGCAATTTCAACACGCCGCCGATGCCCACCATTTAACGTGCGCACCTTATCGTTGAGTCGATTAGACAGCCCCTGGCGCTCAAGCTCCTCACCAGCGCGCTGCTTAACCGCAGACGTAGAGAGGCCATGCAATGCACCGTGATAATGCAAGTTCTGCAGAACGGTGAGATCCAGATCGAGCGTGCTTTGTTGAAAAACCACGCCAATGTGTTTCATGAGCTGGCGAGGCTGCTGCGCTAAATCCAACTCTTCCAGTTGAATACAACCCTGTTGCAAAGCCAACAAGCGCGTGATCAGCGAAATTAACGTACTTTTACCCGCTCCATTGGGGCCTAGTAACGCATTAAACTGACCTGAGGGAAGGTCGAACGTCAGATCCTTCAGGACCTGACGTGACCCATAGCTAAAGCTTAAGTCCCTGAGCGATAAGCTCATCTAGGGGTCGCCACGACGCCCCAAGGGTAGCGTCCTACTTTTAAGGTTTTAATCACTTCGCGTTTTTCGACATCAATAATCGACACATCGCCACTGACACCGTTGGTTGAGAGGACAAACTGATCATCAGGTGTCAGTCCCACGCCCCAGACCCGGCGTCCTACCATGAAGTATTCTAAGACCTCATAGGTTTGTTGATCGATCATCGCTATATGGTTTGCAGGTCCCAGGGCGACAAACGCATAACGACCATCTTGTGTGAGCTGAATACCCACAGGTTGTATACGATCGGGATGCACCCCTTTAATAGCAAATTCTATTTTATGAATCTCGCTGCGCTTGTCGACATCATAGATAGTGACAGAGCCACCAATTTCGGCGGATGCCCATAAATATTTACTGTCATGGCTAAATTCAACATGACGTGGGCGTTGATCGATGACCGTATTGTCTACTAATTCAAGTGATTCGGTATCAATCCAGTGCAACATGTTGGTCGTTTCACTGGTGTTGACCGCCCATTTGCCGTCCGGGCTGACGCCCATGCCTTCCGGTTCAATACCGACTTCAATCTGCGCCAACACCTGATGTGTGTCTGTATCGACAACAGAAACGATGTCGTCGTCCTCGTTGGCAATAAACAGAAGTCGATCATTCGGGTGCAGCGCAAACTGCTCAGGGTCATCGCCAGAAGGAAGGTCTGTGATGAGCTCAAAGGTTTTGGCGTCATAGATCTCAACACGATCAGAATCACTGGCGCAGACATAAAGTCTGGAATAGTCGCTACTCAGTAGAATACCGCGTGGGCGCATGCCAACCTCAAAGGTATTTACCACCTCCCAGGATTGCGTGTCTATAACCGAGATGGTGTTATCGCGTTCATTAGAAATGAATGCGTTTCCGGCCCAGCTCGAACCGGTAAACAACACACCGGCTATCAGGCTTGTAAGTACGTGTTTTTTAAACATATATGACTCCTGTTATTATTTTACTTAACCTTGCACTGACTTTCAGGTGCATCAAAACCCAGCGTATCCAGGTCCGTCACCGGGTGTAAAAATCCTTCTTGCGGAGATTGAGATACTAAAGCCCTGGGATGTACGAGTGGGATAGGTTGCTTTAACTGTCCACTCCAGCCACGAAATTCCAAACGACGTCCTTTGAAACCTGACAACTGAAAATTTTCCGACAGAATAAATGCCCTGACGGTTTCGAGATCATCAGTTTTGATAAGGGTGATGGCTTCACCCAGGCTGCGAACGCCAGCCCAGGCGGCATAGTCCAGTTCGTTCATCCACCGATCAGCATGGCGTTCAAAGCGACTGTGCAGCTGCGCTGCCCCCCAGGCTTCAACCGCTTTGTGCCAGCCTGTGGGTGTCAAACCTTGAGTCCCGGCAACAGGGCGCGGAAGCCAGGTATTAAATAAAAGAAATTCGCCAAAATCGCCACGCTCATCAGCGACGATGACGACATCATAATCACGAGCGCGGGTAAAGGCCGGGAGTTCTTGTTGTGCACTGCGGCGTAAATCCGTATCAAAGCTCCAGAATTTTTCTTCAATAATACGTCCGCCAAATCGGTCGGCAGCACGATGTATTGAGGCCGCATAGGCTTTGTCAGCGTCGGTTTGACCAGTCACTAACAGCCAGTTCGTCCAGCGTCTGGCCGCCAGCCATTGCCCAAGTGCATCCGCTAACATGGCGCGAGAAGGGATGGTGTGAAGGAGGCCGGGTATACATTGATCAACGCGCAAGGCGTTATCCTTGCTACCTGCATTGAATATCAGCGCATCATCACCGGTGATCGAATAAAGTCTGCTGAGTTGTTCACTCGGCAGGTTGGCAACAAAAAAGCGCACGCCATCCTGATGAAGATGCTCGGCAAAGTGAAGCAGTTCATCAGCATCGTCTGACTGAAGCGCCTCAAGGGTGTAGGTCTGTTTTAGAAATCGGCCGGTTGTATTGTTATCGCGTAAAGCGACCTCGGCCCCTTTCAGACCTGAATCATCCGGTTCCGGGAAAGCGTTGGATAAAAGAGGGCCTTTGTCCTCTTCATAACCCAGGTAAGCAATACGAATATTCAATTCATCTGCATTAGCTGTGTTGATTGAAATGAATAGGCTGCTTAATAATGCCAAAGCAAAATAGGCAGTCGCCAATGTTTTTATCGTTTTCATGGCATCTATTTCTTTGTCGTTAAGTTGTTATTCAATCCTAGTGGCTGAAATCAAAAAATGAAATGTGAATAAAGTAGTAATTAATCAGTACCTAAGTACTATTTTTTTAAAGTTCACATGAGTTAGTCTAATTTAGAAATAATGATAAATTAATAAAAATAAGGAAAAAACTATGAAAGCCATAATGAAAAGTGTTGTCTGTGCCTCCTTGTTACTGTCATCCAGTATGGTTTGGAGTGCTGGTGACTTGGCGCAGCGCCCGGAACGGCTTCAACCTATTGAATTAGGTAAACTTACTGAGACTGAGTTGTTGGACTATTACATGCAACCGAAAGAATATACTTTCGTAACAGGTCAGTCCTATCGCCTTAAAATACAGGCTTCCGGCTTAAAAGAATATGCATTTCGTGCACCTGACTTTTTTGAATCTATTTACATTCGTAAAATTGAAGCGGGTGGTGTTGAAATAAAAGGCGTTGGTTTAAGTGAATTAGAGTTTGAAGATGTAGGTGAAGCGGAAATATTTTTCGTTCCTGTCCGTGCGGGTGAATTTCCTTTTTATGTAAAAGGACATGAAGAGCGTGGTATGGCAGGTGTTTTTAAAGTTGAATAAAAATTCCACTTAAATATTAGTACCTAAGTAGTAGTAATTATAACCCAAGGATGAATCAAAATTTAAATGGTATTTGCCCACTATAAATGATCATAAAAATTAAGCTGTAAATAAATCTAATAATGGGTGAATGAGTATGAAAAATGTAGCCAATCTTTTGGGTGTTTTAACCGTTGCTACGGCTTCCCTTGGTTTCTCAGGTATGGTTTCTGCACACGGTGATGTTGTACCACAATCCGTGGATACTAAAGGGCTTACTCCTTTGGGAAATGAGACCTGGTTAGAAGAAAATCCCTACCATAAAGAACATCCTGAATACGAAGTTGCAGTTCGTATTGGTGCCTCAGCCTATAATCAAAACTGTGCGCGTTGTCATGGTCTTGAGGCCATTTCAGGTGGCATTGCTCCAGATTTGCGTGAGCTGGAAAATGGATTTGTCGGTGATGAGTGGTTTATCTATCGCGTGCGTGAAGGTGCTGTGCGTGATGGTCGCGTTTACATGCCTCGCATGGCCGATCATATGGATCAAGAGGCGGTCTGGGCTATTCGAGCCTGGTTGGAGACAGTAAGTCTTGAAAGCAACTAATCTCAAATCAATCATCGTTTTTCTTGCGCTTGCTCTGCTCTATGCAGGGCAAGCGCTTGCTCGACCCTATGATGAGCTCATGGCGTCGGGGTTTTTGCGGGTGGGTGTTTATGAAAACTTCCCACCCTATTCCTTTAAAGATGATCAAGGCCAGCCTCGGGGTATTGATGTCGATTTGGCACAACATATCGCCGATGAAATGGAACTAAGCCTGGAGTTGTTATGGATGCTTCCCGATGAAGATCTTGGCGATGACTTGCGCAATTACCTTTGGCGAGGACATGTGCTCGACCATGATCACAAGCATGAACGGCTGTCGGGTAAAAAAGTGGCAGATCTTCTGCTGCGTATTCCTTATGACAAGGCTTACAACTATGCGCGGGGCTATATAGGCGAAGGTGTGTATGCCTACCAGCATGATCTGGTGGTCATGATGATGCCCTACCAGCGCGAAACCTGGGCGCTTGCCCACAATAACACTCGCCTGGAAACCGTCAGAACACTTGCCGTTTTTCAATATCATCCCATAGCCGTCGAAATAGAAACCGTACCAGCCTTCATGCTGACGTCTGTTTTCAATGGCGCCTTACGCGATCAGGTGCGTTTATACCGGAGTGCGACTGAGGCTTTTAATCAGTTACTCGAAGGAGAGGTTGCGGCAACAGTAGGGTTACGAGGAGAGATTGACTGGTTTTTGCATCAGGCTCTACACCCCGCCATCGTGAAAGGTGAAACTACCTTCCGGCACTGGGTAAGCAGGAGTGGGATGTGGGGATTGCTGTGCGTGAAGCTGATCGTCAGCTTGGTTATCACGTTGAAGGGATTTTAGAGCCTTTGGTGATGTCCGGAGAGATCGCAGAAATTTTTCAACGCTACGGTGTCTTCTGGGAAATCCCGAGCTTTTATGATTTTTAATTTACGTCCCAAGCGAGCATAACAATAAAAGAGGCATGGGGTTATGAAAACAATACATCCGCTATTGATCTGTCTGGTTACTGCCTTGCTCAGTTTGCCCTTGAGTGCAGAGGTGCATGACAGTGTGATGTGGGATTACTCCCGAAAAATCTTCTTGGGAGACGCTGCAGAATATCAGTTCGATGCACGCATTAAGGTTGTCTTGCCTGATTTTGCTGAGGATTCAATGCAAGTGCCGCTGATGGTTGATGCAACGGGTGTAGATGAGCCCATTCAAAAAATTATCGCTTGGGCAGACTATAACCCGATCCAACATATCTTTACCTTTTATCCTCAATCGCAGCTATCACCTAAATTAACCCTGCCTTTTAAAGTTCAACAGAGCACACCTGTCAGGGCGGCTGTGCTTACTGAGTCCGGCCTTTGGTTGGTCGGCAGTGGTTTTGTGAACGCAGCCGGTGGTGGTTGTACCCTCCGAGTGAATCAAGACAAACAGATGATTGGCATAAATCACTGGGTAAAATCAGCGCGGGTCGATTTGCACTGGGTGGGCAGGATCAGGCCGAACGCTTCAAGTTCAAAGTCATGCATCCGATGGATACCGGATTGGTGGCGAGCATACCCAGCTTTTACATTGATCAGGTTGAACTCAGAAGCCACTCAAATGAAATCCAGGGTCGCCTGGAACTATCGCCAGCCGTTGCTGAAAACCCGGTGTTTACCTTTGATACCCAGGTTGAGGATGTAGCCTTGCAGCTGTGGTTGCGTGACAACGATGGCAACGAATTTAGACGCGCCATGTAACTGAAGGAACAGACTATGCGAATCTTATACTTACTTGGACTACTGCTCGTCTGCCCCGTTGTTGCCCAGGCTCAGGCATTCACTTATCAGTTGCTGCCAGAACAGATTGCAAAGAATACCTGGGTTGTAACCGGGCTCACGGAAGATTTCTCCTCTACCAACGGTGGCGATGTTGTGAATAGCGCATTTATTGTCACAGATGTTGGAGTTTTAGTGTTAGATACAGGGCCCTCCAGGCGCTACGGTGAAGCGCTTCGCCAGTTAATTTCAGAGATTACCGCTCAACCCATCCTGGCTGTTTATAACAGCCATCACCATCCAGACCACTTTTTAGGCAATCAAGCCTTTGCTGATCTGCCAATTTACAGTTTGCCATCAACCCGTGCGCTTATTTCCAGTAGAGGCGAGGCCTACACCGAAAATATGTACCGTCTGCTAGGTGACTGGATGCGAGGTACGGATGTGCTGCCGCCCTCACACAACATCGAATTGGGCGAGCATTGGATCGGTGAGCATCAATTAACGTTTATGGCGTTTTCGGGACACAGTGGCGATCAGGCCGATCTGGTGATTTTGGATAACTCCACAGGGGTACTGTTTGCCTTCGATTTAGTGTTTAACGAACGGGCTTTAACTACGCCGGATACGCCAGGTTTACAGCAGTGGATTGAGGATCTGGAGCATCTGGGGCAGTTGTCTTTTCAGTACTTAGTGCCCGGCCACGGAGTCGTTACATCAGATGCGACGCCTATTGATCAGACACTATCCTACTTGCGTTGGTTAGATGCCTTGCTGGATACCTCTTCGCGCCAGGGTTTAAGTGCCATCGATGTGATGCTACAGCCTATACCGGAAGAATTTGCTGAGGTAACGCTGACACGGTCAGAGTTACAACGCAGTGTTGTGCATCTCTATCCCGCTTACGAAGCCCGGTTTCTTGTTGAGTAGTACGACCATTGTACTGTTTGTTCAGCACGAGAGAGGAATAGTCGATTCAGGGCAAAAGATCACAATGAACTATTCCTGATAAAACCGGGAAAACAACAATAATCCGTAAAGGTGATAAAAATGAAACAACGCCATGTACAAACATTTGCTATAAGCGCCCTGGTGGTCGCTATGGGGCTGGGTGCTCAAACCCATGCCGTGACAAATGAAGATATCCTTAATGACCACCTCTCTGTTGACCGCATAGTGACGGATGGCATGGGGCTTCAAAAACAACGCTTTAGTCCATTAACCAAGCTGAATCCGGATAATGTTCAAGAATTACGTCCGGTCTGGGCGTTTTCGTTTGGTAGTGAAAAACAAAGGGGGCAAGAATCGCAGCCAATCGTAGTTGATGGCGTCATGTACGTGTCCGCTTCGTATTCACGCGTTTTTGCTGTGGATGCCAGAACAGGTGAGGAACTCTGGGAATACAACGCCCGTTTGCCCGATGGCATTATGCCTTGTTGTGATGTTATCAACCGAGGTGTGGCTGTATATGACAACCTGGTGATCTTCGGGACCCTCGATGCGCGTTTGGTCGCCTTGGATAAAGATACCGGGCGTGTCGTTTGGCGTAAAACGGTCGGTGACTATCAAGAGGGCTATTCAATCACCGCGGCACCGTTGGTGGTTAACGGTAAGGTTATTACCGGTGTCGCTGGTGGCGAATTTGGTATTGTCGGTAAGGTTGAAGCGTATGATGCCAAAACTGGCAATATTATTTGGTCACGTCCTACTGTAGAGGGGCATATGGGTTATGTCTGGGAGGGGGATACCCAGGTTGAAAAAGGTATTACCGGTGGTGAAGCGGGTCAAAGCTGGCCAGGTGATCTCTGGAAAACCGGTGGTGCGGCAACCTGGTTAGGTGGAACCTATGACCCGGATAGCAATTTGCTGTTCTTCGGGACAGGTAACCCGGCCCCCTGGAACTCGCATTTGCGTCCTGGAGATAACCTTTATTCGGCTTCACGTCTGGCCTTAAATCCTGATACGGGTGAGATTGTCTGGTCGTTCCAAACGACACCTAATGATGGCTGGGATTATGATGGTGTGAACGAAGTTATCCCATTTGACTACCAGGACGAGGGGCAAACAGTTAAAGCGGTAGCAACAGCAGACCGTAACGGTTTTTTCTATGTATTACAGCGTGAAACTGGTGAGTTTATTCGCGGTTTCCCCTTTGTTGATAAAATCACCTGGGCCTCTGGCCTGGATGATAATGGTCGTCCGATTTTTGTAGACGAAAATCGCCCAGGCAATCCAGCCAAAACTGAAGATACACAAGGCGTCACGGTAACCACTGCTCCCTCCTTCCTGGGTGGTAAAAACTGGATGCCCATGGCCTATAGTCAGGAGACGGGTTTATTTTATGTTCCTTCCAATGAATGGGAGATGGATATTTGGAACGAGGATGTAACCTACCGCAAAGGTGCGGCTTATTTAGGGGCTGGCTTTACGATTCGACCTCTAAACGAAGATTATATAGGTGTGTTGCGGGCCATGGATCCCAAAACAGGGGAGGAGGTGTGGCGTTATAACAACTATGCACCGCTGTGGGGCGGGGTGATGACGACCAAGTCTAATCTTGTTTTTGCCGGCAACCCTGAAGGTTACCTGATGGCATTTGATGCCAAAACCGGGGAGATGCTCTACCGCTTTAATACGGGCTCAGGCATAGTCGGTACACCCGTTACCTGGGAAATGGATGACGAACAGTATGTCTCCATCGTGTCCGGGTGGGGTGGTGCTGTACCGCTGTGGGGCGGTGAAGTGGCTCAGCGAGTCAGTGCTTTTAATCAGGGTGGATCGGTATTTACGTTTAAACTACCTAAAGCCTATGAATAAGCATCAACCGTGCTTTGATTAAGTGCCAAAAGGCAAGTGCGCTGCACTTGCCTTTTTAGTTTTTTTGGCCATTTGAGATGACTAGCTTTTCTGATAGCTTTCCTGTGCGTAAGAGCTGAATAGTGTCTGCTCCAGGCCAGGGTATCTTAAGATGTCAGGCAGAGTTCAGCCGTATAATCAGGATATTCCTGTTCCAGGCGTTCGGCCAGCGCTGTACCGGCTGGCGTGATAAAAATACCCCGCGACTTACCGGCTGCAATTTTCAGATAGCCTTTGTCTTGCAACACCTGCATGTGTTGAAAAAATTCATTGTATTCCAGTTCACTGAACTGGTTTCTGAGCGTTAGCATTACGGGTGGAAAAACGCCGTTGCGTTTACCCAGTCGCTTCAGGGCAATCAGAATGTTCGTCTCTATTGTGCTGATCATAGGTAATCACCTGTATAATTGATCAAAGTATAACCAATTATATACGACTTTTGTTGCAGTGCAACATATTTTTGGCTTTTCTGACAGAAATACTCGGATAAGCGGGGTATTCGACTTTAGTTGAGTATTGTAACGTGTTTTCAATCGGAGTTTTACCCCTTTAGGCGCTGCAAAGGGTAGAATAATTGGCGCTGTTAAATATTGATTAAGGACACGTTGATGATGTTTTTATGGATTAAGCTGTTGCATATCCTGACCATGACCAGCTGGATGGCGGGTATTTTTTATCTGCCGCGCATCTATGTGCATTATGTAGAAGGCCGCGCTGCCGGACAGGATGTTGCACGTCTGGAGATTATGGCGCGTAAGCTGTTTGGTTTTATGTCTGTGATGGCAGTGCTGACGCTGATTTTTGGCTTATGGCTGTGGCTGGGCTATGGTTTTCGTGGTGGCTGGGTACATGCGAAGCTGATGTTCGTTGGCTTTTTGATTGGCTATCACGGCTGGTGCTTTGCCTATCTCAAGCGGTTGCAGGCGGGCAGGCTGACGCAGAGTGGTCGTTATTTCCGCTTATTCAATGAATTGCCCTTATTGATTTTTATACCGATTCTTTATTTTGTGTTGATGAAGCCGTTTTAACTTTCGGATGTTGTCGGATGATGCGGTTGCGTCCAGATTCCTTAGCCAGATAGAGACGCTCATCAGCCAGAAGCAGCAGTCTATCTGGACTGCTTTCATCTCGCATGGGTATTTCTGAGCTACGCCGATGCTGAGCGAGATGTGTTCACTGCAGCTGGAATAGGCATGTGGTAGATTGAGTTGGGTAATGCTTTGTTGTAACCGGCATGCCAGCTTGTAGGCGCCTTGCAGATCCGTGGCGGGCAGAATACAGACAAACTCTTCACCACCATAGCGGGCGACCAGATCGTCGGGGCGCGTTACGGTTGTCAGCATGGCCTTGGCAACCTGTTGCAGGCACTCATCTCCGGCGGCATGGCCATAATTGTCATTAAAGGGTTTAAAAAAATCGATATCCATAAAAATCAATGCGACAGGTAGCTGCTGTTCACGGGCCGTTTGCCATGTCTGTTCCAGGTGGGCATCAAAGTGGCGACGGTTGGCGAGTCCAGTGAGTCCATCGACACTGGAGAGGGTGTGCAGGTGATCACGCTGATCCAGGCCTGTCTGAAAGGCTTTTAGAAGGTCATCAAGACCCTTGACCAGGTGATCCAGTTCATCACCCTGATTGTACTTTAAATGCGGTCGGTTCCATTTACCCGGTGCTTCCGGGTTAACTTTTTGTAGTGCATTGTAAACACGCAGTAATGGTCCGGTTATCAGAAAGGCGAAAACCCAGACCATGATCAATACGATGCCCAGGGTTTTTAACAGGCTGAGGCTGAATATCAGTAGCCCGCGCTGAGTGAAGGTTTGTCCCAGTGTCTGTTGTGCCAGTGTCAGTTCAAGCTCACCAACCACTTTTCCTGAGTCACCCGACTGGAGACGATACTCCAGTGTTTGCTGGTAGTGGAGGATATCACCGAATAAGTGTTGGTAGAGTGGATTAGTGATCTGTTCGGCTTCTCCGAGACTATACATAATGCGTCCAAAATCATCGCGTAGTTCCACTTTAGCGATGGTTTCTCCAGAATAGAGGCCGGTGATTACCTGTTCAGCCAATTCCGGGTTAAGCTGAAACGCGGCTTCTGCTGCAGTAGCCTCTACCAGCTTGATCATTTGCCAGGTTTGGCTCTGTACTTCCCCACGCATACTGCGGACATCTAGAATCAGCTCAATGGAGCCGGCAATGAAACTGAGAGTCAGACCTGCCAGCAGTGTAGCGAAAGCCTGCTTAGTGGTCAGGCTACGTCGGCGGGATACACTTTTTAGGTGCGCACTGACGGGTTCTTTATCAGGTTTCACTCAGCACTTACCTCATCCTGAGTGGATTTTGTCAGTTCGGTCTGCTCTTTTAAAATGACCTCAAGCGTGGTTTGCAGCAGTTGTTTCAGACCAGGTGATAGGGTTTTATTGCAGGCCAGATAGAGCGGGACTTCATTAAAAACAAATAGTTTGTTCAGAGTGATTCCTTGTTGCTCAGCCAAGTATTCAGCTGAGGCTACACCTGTGACCCAAACATCAATCAGGTTGGCACTCAGGCGATTCAGGTTTTCGTGGTCTGTGGTTGCCAAAATCAGGCTGAGCCCTTGATCTTGCACATAGTTGCCTACGGCATCCTCGCGAAAACTACCGATGCGTAGCCCGACCAGATCATCCAGATTGTCTGCCTTAATTGTGGATGAGGCCAGAGAAAATGCACCCCACTGGTTGTTCAGCAAAGGCCCTATCCATTCAAAATGAGCGTTTCGCTCCACTGTACGTGTGGTTGAAAATACACAGGTATTTTCACGCATTTGTGCTTCGGTTAGGGCGCGTGCCCAGGGCAATAGCTGAAAGTCTGCGGTCAGTCCACTTCGCTGTAACAGGTTTTTAATCAATTCTGTAGCTGTACCCTGAACTTCACCCTGTGCATTGATGTAGTTATACGGTGGGTATTCTTCCGTGACTAATCTAAGTTGTGGCTGTGTGCTGCTGGCTTTATTTACGGCGGCTTGTAGTTGTGCTGTCAGGTCCGGATCAGTGTCAGAGTTAAGTGCAAAATACAGATAGGCTTCACTGAGCGTGTAGACAGGTTCGAACTCCTGTCGATCATAGCCACCGGTATCCATGAGCCAGAAGGCAACATCTTCACCATAGGCCCAGAGATCAACCCGGTTAGCATCCAACATGGCAAGGGCGCTGGTATTGTTTATTGCCGTGTGTATACGGGCGGGGTCAACACCCAGCTCCTGGAGCCGTTGGGCGCCAATATCCTCATGTATAACAACAATCTGCAGGTTGGACTGATTAAGCTCCTCGATGCTGTCAAGCTGAATTGCATTGGCTTTGTGTGCCATCAGCACGACGCGATCTGCTGAGATGGGGCCTGCCCACTGAAACAATGCTTCACGAGCGTCTGTGCGGGTGGTCGAGAAAAGTACGCTATTCGGGGTGTGGAGGACGGTTTCATAGCCCCGAGCCCAGGGCAAAAGTTCGATCTTTTCTCGATCCAGTTGCTGGCCGTTTTGCTCAAAGGCACTCTCCAGCAACTCTATGGCAATACCCTGCAATCTACCTTTCTCAGTGTAGTTGTAGGGTGGGTACTCTTCCGTTATAAATCTGAGCCTGTCCAGTCCGGCTTGTGCCGAAATAGCGAACATGAGACTCAGCAGAAACAACCAGTTACGCATAGGCTATCCATACCTGTATCTATGAGCGTAGTTATTATTGTCGTTTTAGAATAACTATTCGCTTATGTATCGTTTAGAAAATACACAATGGAGCCCTAATATACAAGCGCTTCTGGTGAGTTATTCTGATGGGTTTGTTTGAATTATGAGTGGTGGCGAAGTGTATTGATACGTGCTTCCAGACGTTCTGTTGCATCACGCAGTTGGTCAACCGCTTCCAGAAATCCGTCAATTTCAGCACGTGGAGGCAGGATGCGCAGCTCTTCTTGCAGGTATTCCACACTGTTTGCTGTCAGGCTGTGTTGTATGCGTCCAAATTGCTGCTTTTGAGTACGAAAAAACCTGCCAGAGGGTGAGCAAGCGTGTCTCCGACCCTGTCACCCAGCCAGGCTTCCCAGTCAATACTGAAGTCCTTCAAAATACTGCTGAAGGTTGTTGCCAGGCCGGTATCACCACTGATCTTGATACCCTTACCAAAAAGCTTGTCTGTGGAGTTTTCGCTGCTGGCCATCTGGATAAAATCCTGGGCTGCTCCACTAAGTGTAAGGTCGGCAGGGCTCTCACTATGCAATAGCAGGTCAAGACCGTTTGGACCAGGGTGCAGGGTTAGACTCAGCGTGGGTTGACTGATTTGCAGGCAAATCACTTTCCCCGTTAGTGCGGCAAGTCGCTGCAGAGTTACAGGGTCCTGTTGCAGTAGCTTGTTAAGGCTGGTTTCGGCGCTGCCCAGCAGGGCAGCAGAGAGCATCTGCACAGCCATGGTTTGTCCCTCAGGGTTTGATGCCAGTATGCAGGGCAACGACGCCCCCAGTCATATTTTCATAACGACAATTCACCAGCCCAGCCGTTTCCATCATCGATTTCAGCGTATCCTGATCCGGATGCATACGAATGGATTCAGCCAGGTAGCGGTAACTTTCAGCATCATTGGCAATCATTTTGCCCATTTGCGGCAGAATATTGAACGAGTAAAAATCATACAGCTTGGTCAGGGCTGGGTTCTGCGTTTTGGAAAATTCCAGCACCATGAGTTTGCCGCCCGGTTTCAATACCCGCTGCATAGAGCGCAGCGCGGCGTCTTTATCGGTCACATTACGCAGACCAAAGGCAATAGTGATGATGTCGAAGGTGTTGTCGGCAAACGGCAGGGCTTCAGCATTGGCTTGGATATATTCAACATTACCGGCTGTACCACTATTGATCAGCTTGTCTCGCCCCACTTTAAGCATGGAGTCGTTGATATCGGCCAATACAACCTTGCCACTTGGGCCGGTAATGCGGGAGAATTTTTTCGTCAGATCACCCGTGCCACCGGCTATGTCGAGGATGCAATGACCTGTACGCGCACCACTGCGTTCAATGGTGATACGTTTCCACAATCGGTGCACTCCACCTGACATCAGGTCATTCATGAGATCGTATTTACCGGCTACAGAATGAAAAACATCGGCAACGTGGCGCACTTTTTCCGCAGCCGGTATTTGCCGAAAACCGAAATCGGTGGTGTTGTCCTGATTATTTTCGTTCATGCTGTCTCTGCCTGTTGGGTTGATGGTGGCATTGTAGCGCTGACAAGCGGGTTTGTCCTCTTATAACCACGGGGTATTAACCACAGGGGGTTAACCGCGGGCAATCAACCCGCCATCACGTGAGCCACCGCTTTCAGCGAGTTTGGTCAGATAACGCTGCCAGTAGTCAGTGTGATTATGTGCCAGATCGTGCAGGTATTCCCAGGTATAGAGTCCCGAGTCATGACCATCGTCAAAAACTATTTTCAGGGCGTAGTTGCCACTGGGTTGAACAGAGCGGATACCTACCAGTTTTTTGCCGGTTTGCAGGGTTTCCTGTCCTATGCCGTGTCCGCGAACTTCGGCAGAGGGCGAGTGTACCCGCAGGTATTCGGCGGTCAGTTCGAAACTGCCATCGTCGTACACCAGTTCCAGTGTTCTGGATTTAAGGTGCAGGCGGACGTCTTTCGGTAGTGGGACCTGGATCATAACTGCTCCATTAAACGCCGCTCCTGCGCATCCATGCGCCTGCGGCATACCGTACATCCTGTACATGAAAGTCGGGTAGCCTGGCTGCCCAGGGGCTTACAGGATGTAGTGGCTCAGATCTTCGTTATGGCTGAGCTCAGCCAGTTGCAGGTCCACATACGCCGCATCAATAAGGATGCTGTCACCGGCACGATCCGATGCGGCGTAAGACAATTCATCCAGCAGACGTTCCATCATTGTATGCAGGCGGCGTGCGCCGATATTTTCAGTTTTTTCATTGACCTCGAAAGCCAGTTCAGCAATCCGACTGATGCCATCCTCTGAAAATTCGATTTTCACACCCTCTGTCGCCAGCAGTGCTTTGTACTGTTCAGTCAGTGACGCTGTGGGCTCGGTGAGTATGCGACGGAAATCTTCCGGCGTGAGTGCTTTTAGCTCCACGCGGATAGGCAGACGCCCCTGAAGCTCAGGAATAAGGTCTGAAGGTTTGGCCAGATGAAACGCACCGGAGGCAATAAACAGGATATGTCAGTTTTCACCATGCCATATTTAGTGGTGACAGTGCAGCCTTCAATCAGAGGCAGCAGATCACGCTGAACGCCTTCACGGGATACATCGGCACCACCGGATTCACCGCGTTTACAGACTTTATCTATCTCATCCAGAAATACGATGCCGTTTTGCTCAACCTTATAGACAGCCTGCTGCTTGATGTCATCTTCTTTGACCAAGCTGGCGGCTTCTTCATCAGTCAGCAGTTTTAAGGCTTCTTTGACCTTGATGCGGCGCGATTGTTTGCGCTGCTGACCCATGCTCGAAAACATGCTCTGCAGTTGGCTGGTCATCTCTTCCATGCCAGGAGGTGCCATGATTTCCACACCCATTTTAGGCTGGGCCACTTCAATATCGATCTCTTTATCGTCCAGCTGTCCTTCACGCAGTTTTTTGCGGAAAATCTGGCGTGTGGCGCTGTCAGTGCGCGCTTCATCGCTGGCTTGGTTGTCACGTGCCTGAGGTAGCAGAGCATCCAGAATACGATCTTCGGCCAGATCTTCGGCCTTGACACGGACCTTGGTCATAGCTTCTTCACGCACCATTTTCACGGCCATTTCCACCAGTCGCGGACAATGGTTTCAACATCACGGCCGACATAGCCCACTTCGGTGAATTTGGTGGCTTCTACCTTGATAAAAGGCGCATCGGCGAGGCGGGCCAGACGTCGGGCAATTTCAGTTTTGCCTACACCGGTCGGGCCGATCATCAGAATATTCTTGGGGGTGACCTCCGGACGTAATACTTCATCCAGTTGCATGCGGCGCCAGCGATTACGCAGTGCAATGGCTACGGAGCGTTTTGCCTGTTCCTGACCGACAATATGACGGTTGAGTTCGTGGACGATTTCACGGGGTGTCATGTCAGACATCAGGCGGTTCCTCCAGCAATAGATTCCAGCTGTTCAATGGTCAGGTTGTTGTTGGTGAATACGCAGATGTCAGCGGCAATATGCAGGCTTTTTTCCACTATCTCCCGTGCATTTAATTCAGTGTTAGCGATCAGCGCTTTGGCGGCTGCCAGCGCATAGTTGCCACCGGAGCCTATGGCGACGACACCATCTTCCGGTTCAATCACATCACCATTGCCGGAAATCAGGAAGGTTTTGTCCTTGTTGGCTACCAGCATCAGGGCTTCTAATCGCCGTAGGACACGATCGCTGCGCCACTCGCGGGCCAGATAAATCACCGCATTCACAATGTTACCCTGGTGCTTGTCGAGTTGTTGCTCAAACAGATCCCTGAGGGTGATAGCATCGGCCGTACCGCCAGCAAATCCGGTGATAACCTGATGTTTTGCCAATACGCTGACTTTGCGTGCTGTGCCTTTCATGACAGTGTTGCCCAGTGAAACCTGGCCATCACCGCCAACGACCACCTGATCACCTCGGCGGACAGAAACAATAGTTGTCATAATTAATCCATTCCCTAGTGCGTTAATCCTGTTGATATGGATGCGCGGACCGGTATTTCAAGTGAAAAACGCCCCCGTCTGTAGAAATTTCCACCCCTGGCGGTTTAATCCAGCGGTATAGGTAAGGGAGTGATCCCCAGGCTGGTTAACTGATTGCGAGCCCGGTTCAGCTCGGTGCGGTTGTTGAATGGACCGGTTCTGACGCGATACCAGATGCCATTATCACCCTCTACCCGGGAGGTGTGTACATTGGGCAAGCCACTTAATAGCAGTTGTACACGCATGCGTTCGGCATCGGCTTCGGCTCGAAACGAGCCGGTTTGCAGCAGGTGTCGGGACTGCGCTTCAGGCGCGTCGCGCGGGGTCGAATGGTAGACATTCTGAGGGCCCTGTACTTCAGAGCGGGGCAGTATGTCGTAGAAATCAAACCGTGCTTCCGGTGCTTGTGGCGGAGGCGGCATCTCAGGTGTTTCAGCACCAGGTGCTACCACGGCAGGTTCTGCCGGCAAGGCGGGAGTTACCTGCACAGGCTCTGCTGGCCGCGAGGGGGCAGCGGGCTGTGCAGGTTGGCGCACGGGCTGGGTGTCCGTGCTGGCTGGCCCCTGAGGGCCGGTGGCTATGAGCATTTTCAGCAGATAAATCAGCCCGACCAGCGCGGCTGTCGTCAGCAGGGCTCTGGGCCACCAGGATTTGCGTCGGGCGGGTGGCTTAGACGGTTGCCGCTTGGGAGCCGAGCGGCTCGCTGAGGTACCGCGACGTCGCTTCTGGGCGTAATCCTGTCGGGCCATGGATTACATTTGCTCCGGTGCAGAGGCGCCGAGTAACTTCAGCGCATTAGCTAGCACCTGACGTACCGCTACGCTGAGCGTTAGCCGGGCGTTGCGCAATTCAGCCTCATCGATGAGCATTTTATGACCGTTATACCAGGTGTGATAGTCGCCAGCCAGCTCGCGCAGGTAGTTGGCCAACAGGTGCGGTTCATAATTCAGTGCCGCATTCTGTAACACTTCCGGATAAAGTGATAGCTTAGTGATCAAGTCTTTTTCCGCTTCGCTATCCAGGCGCTTGAGTTCCATCAGGCCCTGCTGCTGATCCCACTGCTGTCCTTCAGCTTCCAGCTTGCGTAGCACGGAGCAAACGCGCGCATGTGCATACTGAATATAGTAAATCGGATTGTCTTTTGACTCAGTTTTGGCCAGTTCGAGATCAAAATCCATGTGCTGCTCGGCTTTACGGGTGACGTAGAAGAAACGACAGGCGTCCTTACCTACTTCATCGCGCAACTCACGCAGAGTGACAAAGGAGCCGGAGCGGGTCGACATTTGCACACGCTCGGCACCGCGGTAGAGGATGGCAAACTGCACCAGTTTCACAATCAGACGCTCAGGATCGTAACCCAGTGCGGAGATGGCGGCTTTAACGCGGGTGATATAACCATGGTGGTCGGCACCCCAGATATTGACGACCTGGTCAAAACCCCGGTCAAACTTGTTCATGTGGTAGGCAATATCGGATGCGAAGTAGGTGGTCTGACCATTGGCGCGGCGCACAACGCGGTCTTTGTCATCACCGAAATCGGTGGAACGAAACCACAGATTGCCTTCGGCCTCATACAAGTGGCCTTTATCCTGCAGAATATTCAGTGCGGTATCGACATCACCGCTGTGGGTCAGGGAACGCTCAGAGAACCACACCTGATAATCCACACCAAATTCACTCAGATCCTGACGTATATCGCCGAGTATGGCATCCAGTCCGGCGTTGAAAATCAGTGTGTAATCATCACCCAACAGGTGTTGCGCACGTTCAATCAAGGCATCAATGTGCTGATCCTTGTCGCCGCCCTGAGGTTCATCCGCTGGGAGGTCAGCAAATACCTGTTCGGTGGATTGCTGAAAGCGTGGGCCATGATCCTGCAGCAGACGGTGGGCTATATCGCGAACATAATGCCCCTGGTAGCCATTGCTGGGGAAACTGAGTTGAGCCTCCAGTTCTTCCAGGTAACGCAGCCAGACGCTGGCAGCCAGAATGTTCATCTGCCGCCCGGCATCATTGACATAATATTCCCGCTCAACTTCCAGACCTGCCGCTTCAAGTAGATCGGCGACTGTGGCACCGTAAGCGGCTCCACGTCCGTGACCGACATGCAAGGGGCCAGTAGGGTTAGCTGACACAAATTCCACCTGGACACGTGGGCCGGAGTTGGGTTCGGCGCGGCCAAAGGCTGTGCCCTGACTGAGAATGTCACCGACTACAGTGTAAATAGCATCGGGATTGATAAAAAAATTGATAAAGCCGGGGCCAGCAATTTCAGTTTTAACCACCTTGTCAGAAGCCGGAAGTGCCGCACAGATTTTTTCCGCCAGTTGCCGGGGGTTGCATCGAGCGGCTTTTGCCAGCGTCATCGCCAGATTGCTGGCCAGATCACCATGGGCTTTGTCACGGGTGTTTTCGATATGAATTTCCGCTTGGGCATCCGGCGGCAGGGTGCCCGCCTGAATCAGTGACTGAATCGCTTGGTTAAGCAGGTCGGCTAAATGTGCTTTCATGAGTCTTCCGTTGGGTGGCAGTGTTCCGTACCGGACAGCGGTCGGATTGGACTAAGCGGACATTATAATTCGTCCGGTGGTGTGAATGCCAATCTCTGAGTGCATCCAGTGACCCGTTTGCCGATCTATTCAGCTATTAAATCAATAACTGTCCAGTGGATCGACATCAATTGACCAGCGTACCTTGTTGCGCGCTTTGTGCTGAACTAAAAAAGTCAGTATGCGCAGGAGTAACTGGTGCAGGTCACCGCGTTGGCGACTTTGAATCAGTAATTGCGCCCGATACAGTCCGGCACGCTTTTCCATGGGTGACGGGAAGGGGCCAGACCAGTGGCTGCCAGCGGGTGCGGCGAGTTGCTGTTCCATCATCTCGCGTATGTCGCGCAGAAAACCTTCAGCCCAGCCCTGGCGTGTCGCTTCGGCACGAATCAACGCATGAAAGCTGAAGGGGGCAGGCCGCGGCTTTACGCATTTGTAGTTCTGAGGCGGCGAAGGCGCTGTAGCCTTCACGAATCAGTGCATTCAGCATGGGATGGTCCGGGTGGCGGGTCTGCATCACAACTTCCCCAGGGTGGTCGGCCCGACCGGCACGCCCGGCTACCTGCAGGACTAATTGTGCGGTTTTTTCCATACCGCGAAAATCTGCACTGAATAACCCGCTGTCGGCATCCAGCACGGCGACCAGGGTAACGCGGGGAAGTGATGGCCCTTGGCCAGCATCTGCGTACCAATCATAATGCAGGGCTTGCCGGTATGGATCTGAGCCATAAGCCGGCTCATGGCATCCTTGCGTGCGGTGCTGTCACGATCGATTCGCAGTACGGGAGTTTTAGGGAAGCGTTGACAGAGATAATCTTCAGTACGTTCTGTGCCCGCGCCTGATGGGCGCAGATCATCACTGCCGCATTGATTGCAGCGTAAGGGTATCGGGGTTTGCCGGTCGCAGTGGTGGCAGTGCATGTGGGGTGGCGAGCGGTGCAGCGTCATACGCGCATCACAGCGGGTGCACTCATTCACAGCACCACAGTTATGGCAGATTAATGAAGGCGAAAACCCCCGGCGGTTAAGAAAAATCAGCACCTGGGTGTCTTGTGCCAAGTGTGTTTCGATGCGCTGTGTCAGGCTGTCGGACAGGCCGCAATTGAGTGTTTCGCCACGTATATCCAGCAGCTCAAATGCAGGCGGCATCGCCTTGCCAGCTCGCGTGGTTAACAAACTGTGGCGATAGCGGCCGCTCAGTGCGTTTTGCAGACTTTCAAGTGAAGGGGTGGCGCTGCCCAGTACCAGAGGAATATCTTCATGTTTTGCGCGTAGTACCGCCAGGTCGCGTGCCGAGTAACGAAAACCATCCTGCTGTTTAAAGGATTGATCATGCTCCTCATCGACAATGATCAGGCCAGGATAGCGCATCGGCGTAAAAATGGCGGAGCGAGTGCCGATGAGAATGCGCGCACTGCCTTCTCGTGCCATTAGCCAGGCATCCAGACGCTGCCGGTCAGTCAGTCCGGAGTGCAGGGCGACAACCGGCACCTGAAAGCGGGCTTTGAAACGTGCCAGTGTCTGCGGTGTCAGGCCGATCTCAGGTACCAGAATCAGGGCTTGTTTCCCTTCTTTGAGTACCTGTTGGATGGCTTGCAGGTAGACTTCGGTTTTGCCTGAACCGGTGATCCCTTCAAGTAACAGGGTGTTAAACCCTGAACCTGCTGCAATATCCTGTAATGCCTGGTGTTGTTCTGCATTCAGTGTCAGCGGCGCTTCTTTTAAAATGTCGCCCTCTTCACACTCACCAGCATGCAGGGGGTGGGTGATGGATGAAGTCTTCAGCCAGTCCTTTATCCTTCAGGGTTTTTAATAAGGGGACAGGGAGCGATTCTACACGCAGCAGGTCGGTACTGACCCCCTGGGGGTTGCGCAGCAGTAACTCCAGTAGTTCACGTTGGCGCGAGGCTGATTTGGACAGCGCGTCAAGGCTGGCGCCTTGCGCTGCCCGCCAGAGTGTTTCATGCGCAAATTCGGTAGGCTCACCTTTGCGCAGCAAGGCCGGTAAGGCCTGAGACAGCGCATCACCCTCCGGATAGGCATAGTAACTGGCCGCCCAGCGAGATAAATAAAACTGCAGGCTGTCGAGTACTGGTGCAGCGTCCAGTATGGCCTTCGCAGGTTTGAGCTTGTCCAGCGGAAACTCGGAATGCTCGGGCAGTGCCGTGATGATACCAATGACCTCACGTTGGCCAAACGGCACGCTTACACGGCAGCCGACCTGCGGCTTCAGGTTGCCGGAAAGCGGTGGCCGGTAATCAAATAGCCGGTGCAAAGGGGTGGGAATGGCGACTCTAAGAATCAATCAGGGCTCTCATTTTGGCTGATGGTTGGACGCTAACAGTCTAAATTCTTTTGGCTGGCGATAAAATAGCCTTTTTAGGTTGCGGGATGTACAGCCTGGCCGTATAATTTCCGCCCTTGTAATTGTACGGGTGGGTGTGCCCTTTTCAGCGGAGTGTAAAATCTCGGCAGAGCGTAAACCTGTCCAACCCTTGTTAGTGCGGTGCCTGGCAATTTGAAGCAATAGATCCTTCCGATCAGGTGGCGGCACATCAATAACTCCATTGAGGTTCAAAATGAAAGCTGGTATCCATCCCGAATATACTGACATTACCATCACCTGTTCTTGTGGTAACGTCATGCAGACCAAATCTACTTTAGGTGATAGCTCTATGCTGGTTGACGTGTGCAGCAGCTGCCACCCTTTCTACACAGGTAAGCAGAAAGAAGCGACTACCGGCGGCCGTGTGGACCGTTTCAACAAGCGTTTTGGTGCCCGTTCACTGAAAAAGTAACGCTTACACTGGTAATAAAGTTTCTCAAAAAGCATCCCCCGCGGATGCTTTTTGTTTATGTACAGGATGTACGGTATACCCAAAACACTCGCTCCGCTCGCGGGGCAGGCCCTGCCGCGGGCGCATGGATGCGCACGACTGCATGGATGCAGGAGGTAGTGCAACGCAGGAGCAGTTGCCGAGGAGCGGCGCGCAGCACAGTGATTGTGCAAAACCGGGTGTTTATGCACCCTTAAAGGGCGGTTGTTGTCAACATGGCTTTTGGTTATGATGCAAGACCGTTTAACTACAACCTTAGTTGGAATCTGCAACCATGTCTCAAGATTTTAAGCAAGCGGCTCTAGATTACCACGAGTTTCCTCGTCCCGGTAAAATCAGTGTTGAGCTATCAACAGCTGCAGAGACGGCTCATGATCTCGCATTGGCTTACTCACCTGGCGTAGCGGAGCCGGTACGTGAGATCGCCAAAGATCCTGAAGCGGCCTATCGTTATACAGCGAAGGGTAACCTGGTTGCCGTAATTTCCAATGGGACTGCCATTCTGGGCCTGGGTGATCTGGGTCCACTGGCATCCAAACCTGTCATGGAAGGCAAGGCACTGTTATTCAAGCGTTTTGCCAATATCGATTCTATCGATATTGAAGTAGACGCTGAAAGTCCACAGGCGTTCATCGATACGGTCGCCCGTATTGCGGAAACCTTTGGCGGCATCAACCTGGAAGACATTAAAGCACCGGAATGTTTTGAGATAGAGCGTACGCTGATTGAGCGTTGTAATATCCCGGTATTCCATGATGATCAGCACGGTACCGCCATCGTGACGGCTGCCGGTATGATCAATGCGCTGGAGCTGGCTGGTAAAAAGCTGGATGAAGCGTCGATTGTCTGTCTGGGTGCAGGTGCTGCCGCCAGTGCTTGTATGAAGCTGCTCATTAACATGGGCGCGAAAGTCGAGAATGTATATATGATCGACCGCAAGGGTGTGATCCACTCTGGTCGAGCTGACCTGACTGCCGAAAAAGCGGCATTCGCAACGGAAACTGATAAACGTACCCTGGATGATGCCATCGAGGGCGCAGATGTATTTTTAGGTCTGTCTGGTCCGGACCTGCTGTCACCTGAACAGCTTAAGAAAATGGCGGATAACCCCGTTGTCTTCGCCTGTGCTAACCCTGATCCTGAAATTCGGCCGGAAGTTGCTAATGCAGCCCGTCCTGATGTGATCATGGCTACAGGACGTTCTGACTTCCCCAACCAGGTTAATAATGTACTGGGCTTCCCCTTCATTTTCCGTGGTGCACTCGATGTCCGTGCATCAGCGATTAATGAAGAAATGAAAGCTGCTGCGGTGAAGGCGCTGGCCGGTTTGGCTCGTGAACCTGTTACCCAGGAAGTGCTGATAGCTTACGGTTTGCAGTCCCTGGAATTCGGCCGTGATTACATTTTGCCAAAAGCAACTGATTCACGCCTGCTGGGCCGTATCTCTTATGCGGTTGCACAGGCTGCGATCGATAGTGGTGTGGCGCGTTTGCCCATGCCAGAACACTATCCAATTCGTAGTGAAACTGAGTTGGCTTGAGAGCTGGCACTGATCTGAATCAGTGTTGAGGTATAAAAAAACCGCTAGGGGTGATTAAACGCCGTTAGCGGTTTTTTATTGGCGGATACAACCGTTAGAACACCAGCGCATCAGCGTTTCTGTACAACAGGAGCCGCTGTGTGTTGGGTGGAGTCTTCCACAACATGCAAGGCTCTAATAGTCAGGTTATTGGGGGTGTCGCTTTCTTGTGGCAATCTCTGGCTTGCATCAGGGTTCAAGCCCACATCTTTCAACAAGCGTGCATCCAGGTGTGCAATACTTTGCCGCGTAACAGCACGGGTAAAATAGCTTTGCAGATGGTGTAACAGTTTCAGCGGGAACATCTCTATCTCCTTTCAAAAAGGGCCGGAGATATCTTCTGAGTCTGGGGTGGTGGGAAGTGCACCGGAGGCCGCGAAGATATCGCGGCCGGAAAAATCAGATCACAGCACGCGAGACACGAGAATTCGCCATCAGCCAGCGATTGGCGACGGAAATTCGGGTATTCGGGCGTTTGTGCATCTGAGTCATGGGTGTCGTCTTCAAAGTAAAAAAGGTCTGAATGTTTTCAGACCTTCTTTTTCTAACATTTCCGCGCTGCTGTCAACCGCTTAATTGTCGTGATGACACTTAACGCCATGGACGGCGTGTATGCAGAAAACGCAGGAGCAGTTTTCTGCTAATGCCATGGACGGCGTGTATGCAGAAAACGCAGGAGCAGTTTTCTGCTAGCGCTGCAGTAGTGGCTTCAGGAAGCGGCCGGTATGTGAGCGTTCCACTTCAGCTATTGCTTCAGGCGTACCTGTAGCAATAATTTCGCCGCCGCCTTTACCCCCTTCAGGACCCAGGTCAATGACCCAGTCAGCGGTTTTGATCACATCCAGGTTGTGTTCAATCACCACAATGGTATTGCCATGGTCGCGTAGCCGATAGAGCACATTCAATAATTGCTGAATATCATAGAAATGCAGACCGGTGGTAGGCTCATCCAGAATATACAGGGTTTTACCTGTATCACGTTTGGACAGTTCGCGTGACAGCTTCACCCTTTGCGCTTCACCGCCTGACAGGGTCGTCGCGCTTTGACCCAGACGAATATAGCTAAGCCCTACATCAATCAGGGTTTGCAGCTTACGCGCCAGTGCTGGAATGGCATCAAAAAATTCCCGCGCATCCTCCACGGTCATGCTCAGCACTTCATCGATAGTTTTGCCTTTATAACGCACTTCCAGTGTTTCGCGGTTGTAGCGTTTGCCGTGGCAAACGTCACAGGGTACAAAAATATCCGGGAGGAAGTGCATCTCCACCTTGATCACACCATCCCCCTGACAGGCTTCACAGCGGCCACCTTTAACGTTAAAGCTAAAGCGTCCGGGTTTGTATCCGCGTGAGCGGGCTTCCTGGGTGCCAGCAAAGAGTTCGCGGACCGGGGTGAAAATGCCCGTGTAGGTGGCAGGGTTGGAGCGTGGTGTGCGTCCTATCGGGCTTTGATCTATATCGATGACCTTGTCAAAATGGTGCATCCCTTCAATCCGGTCATGTTCAGCGGCTTCCAGTGTAGTGGCGTGGTTTAGCTCTGTGGCGGCAATAGGGTAGAGCGTACTGTTGATCAGCGTAGATTTACCCGAACCAGACACCCCGGTAACACAAGTGAGCAGGCCAACAGGGATTTCCAGAGTAACATCCTTCAGGTTGTTGCCGCGTGCGCCGATCAGGTGTAAAAACTTATCAGGGTCAACCGGATAGCGTTGTGCGGGTACTTCAATACAGCGGACCCCAGAGAGGTATTGGCCTGTTATTGAGGCCGGGTTGTCCATCACCTCTTGTGGTGTGCCTGCCGCAATCACTTTACCGCCATGTACACCGGCGCCTGGTCCTATGTCGATGACATGATCAGCCAGGCGTATGGCATCTTCATCATGTTCCACCACGATCACCGTATTACCCAGATCACGCAAATGCCTCAGTGTTTCCAGCAGGCGGTCGTTATCGCGTTGGTGCAGACCAATAGAGGGCTCATCGAGAATATACATAACCCCGACCAGTCCGGCACCTATCTGACTGGCCAACCGAATACGCTGGGCTTCTCCACCGGACAGGGATTCAGCGCTGCGATCCAGGGATAAGTAGTCCAATCCGACATTGACCAGGAAAGACAGGCGTTGGCGGATCTCTTTCAGGATTTTGTCAGCAATTTCACCCTGTTTGCCGCTCAGCTCCAGTTGATCAAAATAGGCCTTGCTGTCACCTATGGCCATACGCACGATTTCAGGCAGGGTGCGTTCGTCAATATACACATGCCGGGCTTCGCGACGCAGACGGGTACCATGGCAAGAGGGGCAGGGCTGCATATTCAGGTATTTGGCCAGATCTTCACGGACCATATCCGATTCAGTTTCTTTATAGCGCCGCTCCAGATTGTTCAGCACGCCCTCAAAGGGGTGATGCTTGCTGACACGCGTACCGCGATCATTGGTATAACTGAACTCTATCTTCTCTGCACCGCTACCGTGCAGGATCACCTTCTGCTGCGCCTGGGTCAGATCGCGGAAAGGGGTGTCCATATCAAAGCTGTAATGATCTGCCACCGCTTTGAGTTGCTGGAAATAGTACAGACTGCGTCTATCCCAGCCGCGAATGGCTCCCTCTGATAGCGTTAACGAAGGATCGTGCACCACCTTGACCGGATCAAAGTACTGTTTGACGCCCAACCCGTCACAGGCAGGACAGGCGCCGTGCGGATTGTTAAACGAAAACATCCGCGGTTCCAGCTCTTGAATACTGTGACCACAGACCGGGCAAGCAAAGCGGGCGGAGAAAATCAGATCGTCCTTACCTTCATCTTCCATCCAGGCGACTCGGGCGATGCCATCGGTCAGATTCAGCGCGGTTTCAAAGGATTCGGCAAGACGTATCTGCAGATCGTCACGTACCTTGAAGCGATCAATAACAACTTCAATGGAGTGTTTTTTGTTCTTATCCAGCGCGGGGGCACTGTCCAGATCAACAATAATGTCATTGATGCGCGCGCGCACAAATCCCTGTGAACGCAGTTCGCTGATAGTGTGTAAGTGCTCACCTTTGCGACCTTGTACCACTGGAGCCAGCAGCATCATTTTGCTGCCTTCAGGCAAGGTCAGTACCTGATCTACCATCTGTGAAACCGTTTGTGCCGCCAGTGGCAGGTCATGGTCGGGGCAGCGTGGCTCACCGGCACGCGCGTAGAGCAAGCGCAGATAGTCATAGATTTCGGTGATGGTACCAACAGTCGAGCGTGGGTTATGCGAGGTGGATTTCTGTTCAATAGAGATGGCCGGAGACAGGCCTTCGATATGATCTACATCCGGTTTTTCCATCATCGACAGAAACTGACGGGCATAGGTAGATAACGATTCTACGTAGCGGCGTTGCCCTTCAGCATAAAGGGTATCAAACGCCAGCGAGGATTTGCCGGAACCTGACAAGCCGGTGATGACGATCAGCTTGTCCCGGGGAATATCCAGGTCGATATTTTTCAGGTTATGGGTGCGCGCACCCCGTACCATTATTTTATCCATTACCGCTCCGGTGACAGTGCAAAAACGAGTATTATAAGCCTTTAGTTCGGATTTTACATGGACGGGCTGCGTTCAATGACGTCATGTTCACTACCAAGTCGAAGGATTCTGGGTTCATCAAGCCCCACAAACCCAGGGAGTCAATTATTTAGATATTTGACAAGCTCAGGTTGAGTCATAACCTTTCATGTATTGTTGATATATTTAGTAGCAAAAATGTCTCCATGCTTCAGTGCGCCTGCGCTAGTCATCAGCCATATTAATGATTAATAACATGGGAGCCTGAAGCATTGATGAGGTCGTTACGGAGTCGCCTTTCGCTGCTGGTTGGTCTGATAACCTTGCCCGGTTACCTGGTCATCTCTGCTGATATGTTGGAGAACCGACAGCAGGCATTATTAAATCTTGAATATCAAGTTGAGGTAACGGCTAACGAACTGGCTGCATTGCAGCGCAGAATTCTCATCGACACCGAAGCCTATCTGACTCATCTAGTGCAATTACCTGAAGTGCAGAATCCGGCGGCGCCTGCCTGTGGTGAGTTTTTGGCAAAAATACTCAAACTCAATACGCAGTTCGTAAATCTCGGGGTTCCCCTGGCCAGCGGTGATCTGCTGTGCAACGCCCATCCGTTGAATTACCCTGTCAATGTATTTGACCGATCCTATTTTCAGGAGGCGTTGACCAACAGGCGTTTCTCTATCGGCACCTTTCAACTTGATCGCGCCGCTAATACAACCAGTATCAATTTCGGCTACCCAGTCACCGATTTAACCACTAATGAGGTGCGCGGGGTTGCTGTTGCTGTTGTGTCGCTGGCCTGGTGGACTCAATACCTTGAATCCAGCAACTTGCCGGAATCCAGTACGGCATTTATTACCGATAGTCAGGGCACTTTGATAGCCAACTATCCTGCCAACCTTCTGAGCTGGGTGCAACAGTCACGGAAATAAATGGGCAGTCTCAGGCGGAGCAGTTGATGGGTAAAGACGGCATCAAGCGGATGAAATACTCCATTCCACTGCTGCATAACACTGATGAGGAATTATTTGTTGTGACCATCGGCGTACCGACAGAGGCCGTGTTAAAGCGTATCAATCAGCGCTTTTACCTCTCATTGCTGCTGTTTTCGCTGGTCATGTTGAGTATCTACCGAATCAGCACCCGGTTGCTTAAAAATGGAGTGCTTACACCGATCGAAGCGCTTACAGATGCCAGTCGTAAGCTGCAGCGTGGTATTTTCGAGCCGAGTAAAGCCAATGAAGGTGTTGTTGAGTTGATGCAATTAAAACAGCAGTTTGAACAAATGGCCGAAACGCGGCTGGAGGCCGAACGGCAGATATGGCTACAGGCCAATATCGACGCTCTGACAGCGCTACCGAACCGCTATATGCTTAACTACCAGTTATCCCAGGCACTCGAGCGTGTAAAACATGAAGAGCAACAACTTAGCCTGTTGATGCTTGATCTGGATAACTTTAAGGATATCAATGATACCCTTGGTCATGACGCCGGTGACAAGCTGCTGCGTGAAGTCGCCGGGAGACTAAAAAGCATAATCAGGGAGCCAAATCTGCTGGCCAGACTTGGAGGCGATGAGTTTACTATTGTTCTCACTGATTTCAAACACCTCACCAACCCTATCGATGAGCTCTGCGAACAGATCCTTAAACTGCTTGCAGAACCTATACAAGTAGATCAGCATCGACTCTTCATCACCACCAGTATCGGGGTTGCCATCTACCCTGCTGATGGAAAAACCGTGGAGGAGTTACTCAAATCTGCAGATCAGGCAATGTTTGCTGCCAAGCAGGAGGGTCGCAACCGGCTCAAGTACTTTGACCCGATAATGCAAGAAGCGATTCTGCATAAACGTGAGCTGATCAGCGATCTACGCGATGCCATCGACACAGAGCTGATCGTCTATTATCAGCCATTCTCAACTGTAAATCACAGCACATCACTAAAGCAGAAGCCTGATTCGCTGGCAGCACCCGGAAAAGGGTTTGATCAGTCCAGCTGAGTTCATCCCTCTTGCTGAAGAGTGCGGGCTGATTATCGCCATTGGGCAAAGAGTATTTGATCAGGTGTGCAAGGATATCCCGGCACTGAAGCAGACATACGGAGAGAGCTTTCAGGTCAGCATCAACGTTTCCCCGATACAGTTTGCCCATGAAAAAACCCAATTGACCGATTGGGTTAACCGTCTCGATGCACAACATTTGCTATGCAGTGACATTATTATCGAGATCACAGAGGGCGTTATGCTGGACCCCAATTGTGAAACCATCAAAAAACTGATGGTGTTCAGAGATCGTGGTGTGCAGGTGGCATTGGATGATTTTGGCACTGGCTATTCATCTCTTGCCTATATTCATCGATACGATATCGATTACCTGAAGATAGATCGCTGCTTCATTAGTAACCTCAGTGCGAATTCGGATGCGTTAGCCTTGTGTGAGGCGATGGTACTCATGGCGCATAAACTGGGTATTCAGGTTGTAGCGGAAGGTGTCGAAACAATCGAGCAGGCCGACCTGATTCGGAGTGTCGGCTGTGACTTTATTCAAGGCTACCTGATATCAAAACCACAGCCACTTGAGGTGCTGGTTGCAGATCATAAGGGAGCCAGGGTCACTTATACCTAGACCTTTATGAAAAATTTAGCTTAGCTGTTCAGCCTAAACCTAAGCTTGTGTTATTCTCATCCAACCTACAAAGGTTGGATGCAGGGAGCACCAACATGTAGAACATTTTACGATTTGGAGAGAACAATGGCACGCGGCATCAATAAAGTAATCCTGATAGGCAACCTGGGCCAGGACCCGGAAGTTAAGTACATGCCATCAGGCAATGCAGTTACCAACCTGACTCTGGCAACCAGCGATACATGGAAGGATAAGCAGACCGGACAGCCACAGGAAAGAACCGAATGGCACCGGGTGGTATTCTTCAATCGTCTGGCTGAAATTGCCGGTGAATACCTGCGCAAAGGCTCGAAAGTGTATATCGAAGGCGCTTTGCGTACACGTAAATGGCAGGATCAGAGTGGTCAGGACCGTTACACCACCGAGATAGTAGCCAATGAAATGCAGATGCTGGATGGCCGAGGCGGTGACAGCGGCGGCGGTAATCAGGGCGGTTACGCCGGTAACCAGGATCCAATGGGGTATGGTCAACAACCGCAGCAGCAATCACGTCCTGCGCCTCAGCAGTCTCGTCCGCAAAACCAGCCTGCACCCCAGCAGCAGCCTGCCCAACCGGCACCAGGGTTTGATGACTTTGATGATGATATTCCGTTCTAGACTGACTCTTAGTCTTAGCATTTTGTAACGTTTATGAAG
>NZ_JRLB01000081.1 GCF_000764495.1 Nitrincola sp. A-D6 | reverse complement strand
ATTAATGCCTACACTTGGCAGGCGGCGCTGTAGGGGCGTTTTTGATAATCAATGGGTGAACCAGCATGCCAAGGTCCTCGCCAACGCGTCAAATAGCTATCGTTATTCGCCTGGATAATCGCGTCGTGATAGCCGGTTTCGACTTCTAATTGCCAATGTGCGCCAGCATCGCTGGACACCAACAGACCGGCATAGGCCCTGTCACCTTGCTTCTTGCAAAACGCCAGTAGCTTTTCACGGCACTTGGTCAGACCAATCACCTCGGCACCCTGGGTGTCTGGCAAGTGTCGCCACTTATCCTCTTCCAACTGATAGACACCGCATTTCCCACCAGCCAGAATCTGACCTTCGGAGCATAATAAGGATTTCACTGTATCCTGAGGCAGAGCCGGCAGTCGATGCAGCCGGTGACCTTGCTCGTCGGTGACTGACAACACCGACTCATTGGCATGACTGGCACTAACCAGCAGACCCGATTCAGTTGCCGCCATGGCGCTAATGCGATGTCCGCGCCAGTCCTCACAGATGTCTAAAACCTGATTATGTACACGGTAGAGGCCGTTACTTGTTCCCAGCCAGATAGTCTCTCCCTGGGGTACAACGGCCTTCACTTCAGGTCGGCGAAAGCTATGTAATTGTTCGATCGTGTTCATGATGCCACTTCCATTTTCAACTCATTGTTCACCAGCAGATGTTTGTGGTCTTGATCCGTAAACAGCGATTTGATCGCCTGGGTACCGAAAGCGGCCACCCGGCTGACACGTTCGGGATCATTCAACTGAGTCACCAACAAGCCTGTTTTGCTGCCAATAAAAAGCTGGTCACCGATAATGGCTAATCCGCCACTCAATTCAGCGTAGTGGGGCATCTGTTCCAGCTTGAGCTTGATATAACGCCAACGTTGACCATTATTGTCACTGACGAACAGGGCTCGTTGGCAGCCTAACCACCAGCGTCCATCGTCACTACGAATCAGATGTTTGGCATTCAGTACCGACCATTCCGCATCTGCTGGTTTCCAGGTGTTGCCTCCGTCTTCAGAGCGGAAAGTGCCGTAGGTGGCGGTTGCCAGACGCACCCCATCATCCAGTTCGAACACCTGCTTGAGCTTGCCCAGTCCGCCAGGCAGTGTTATGCCAGTAAACAGATCGGATACTGACCCCTTACCAGGTTCCACCAGATAAGCACCCTGTACACCGGCGATCAGAAAGGCATTCTGCTGATGCAGTGGATAAAGCCATTTGGCTTCGGCAAGTAAGGGGTGGGTAAAGGATAGGATGGCCTGCCCGGCCTGTTGATATTCCAGCTTATTACCATCCAGCAGGGCCCAGTCTTCTGTTGATAACCAGGCTGCTGTTAGGGGGTGTTTCTTGTAACCGCTGGTTGCATGGCGCTGACGTATTCCTTTCCAGCGGGATATCCAGTGTTGATCATTGGCAGCCAGCATCAGATCCTGATAGTCGGCTGCAGCCTCCACCTGCCAACTGATACCCCCATCGCGGGTTTCGATCAGTGCCGGTTTCGCATCTGGCGCGAGTTTTTTAATAGAGGCACGAATATGCTGTGAATTCTCACTATGGATCCACAGCACTTCACCCCAACCACCAAAATCTTTGAACAGACATTGCCATGAACTTGCCTCAGGTGCATTTTCCGTATCA
This sequence comes from Nitrincola sp. A-D6, assembly GCF_000764495.1. Taxonomy (GTDB): domain Bacteria; phylum Pseudomonadota; class Gammaproteobacteria; order Pseudomonadales; family Balneatricaceae; genus Nitrincola. The sequence goes on along the minus strand of NZ_JRLB01000081.1, from coordinate 25,439 downwards.
AGGGGTAAACGGAATACTCCATGCTTGGTGCCAGCCAGTATAAATGTGTCCTGACTGTGTAAACATTTGATTGTCTCGCCTGGCGGGCATGGCAGTTCATGTCGCACCTGCCATTGTTCATCGCACAGATACAGTGTTTGGCCGTTGTCGCTTTCAAGTAACAACAGGTAGCCTTGCGGTGACGCGGCAATCCCCTTCACCGGCTGGTTGTGCCAGGTGGAAACCTCAGATAAAAGGGCTCCTTGCAACTGATACAAACCCACTTCAGTCGCAATAAAAATTCCTGTGGGTAGAGCCAACATACCTTTGACCTGAGGGCGCTCAAACGACGCCAGAGGGTTATTCATACTAATTACTCATCGTCTGGAGAAAAGGTTCATCTACTGGCAGACGCTCTGTGGGTCGCCAGTATATATCCTAGTGCTTGCAGCTCCCGTCCAGCTCCAGTTTGACATCACTGATATTGTTTTCAGGGTCGATGGTGTGCAGATGCAGGTATTCACGATCATCCTTGTCGTCGTGCTTGATTTGAATCTTACGAATTTGTTGTGAGGTTTTTATCCTGTCTGCTACAGCCTGGCGTCCGGATTCGGGCAGAACTGCAATAACCTTCTCGAACACAGCGGGTTCTGATCCGCCCAACAACTTACCTGTTGTCTCGTCATACAGAACTTCGTACACCTTGCCATCACGCAGATAGCTGATACTGGTTTCCGTCATTCCGTGGTTGTGTGCGGTTACGATCTCAAGCACTTCTACCGCTTCAATAAATTCACCCAATGCGTCACGGGCAGCCTCGGAAAGCGCATTGAAGTCCTTTACCAGATACACCCGCTTCACTTGCTCCCTGGTTTCCCCGGTCACATGTTCAACCGTTGAAAGCTCCTTGACTTGCACCTGATCAAAAACAACATCATTGTCTATACCTGAAATGGCTATTTCCTTCAGGCGTTCTTTCGCCAGCGATAATGCCAAATCCTTAGAACCGGCCTCTATTTTTAGCTGGTACTTTAATTTCTCATCACTCGCCCGGTTGTATTTCAATTGAACTTTATAGGCTTTGCTCATCTGTTATTTTCCTTTTTAGCAATAAGTTGAAATCTGTTGTTACTGGCTCAGACCGGCACGGTAGAGTCGGTCACGGTCGGTGGCCAGTACACGTCCATCAGTGAGAACGGCGGCATGCTTGATTGGCCGTGCAGTGTCAGGCCAGTCGGAGACCGGATGCCAACCTGCGTCGGGACTGCCAATCCAGGCAGCGCTGGGTTCCAGAGCAGGATGCGGCCGTCATTCAGATCAACTGCAGCCAATTCACCTGAGCCAGGAGGGGCAATGTGTTTGACGCTGCCATCAGCCTCGATGCGATAGAGACTTTCTTCACCCACAGCGAGTAGTGCTGCGTCACAATAGGCCAGGAATTCGCAAGGCTCATCCAGGTGCGCCAGTTGCTGTGCAGTTCCGGCTGCCGGATCGAGCAGGAACACGCGGCCCTCACTATCAAGAGCCCAGGCTCGCTCGTCATCGACCGCCAAGGCGTTGATGGCGCCACTGCCGAGTGCCGCCAGGTAACGTGCAGGGGTGCCAGTCGCAAGTGGGGCCACAAAGCAGCCGCGCTTGGTACCCAGTAACAGCTGGTTACCCCAGCGGCGTCCTGTGAACAGCTCGTGGTAGTGGTGATCTTCCGTCACCAGATCGACAAGCCGCCAGCTCGCGCCGCCATCGCTGCTGTGAGCCAGACATCGCTGACAGATTAAATAGTGATTGTTGCTATCGACCCTAACATGGGCTTCCACATCAAGCTGAGCCCATTCAGAGGGTGCCGGGAGCCAGGTCTCACCGCTATCAAGGCTGCGGAAAGTTCCATAGGATGCGGTAGCCATCACCTGCTGTCCGAGTGACCAGAGACGTTTGAGTTTAGACGCTCCGGGTCGTGCGGTGATGCCGGCCAAACAATCGTCCAGGCTGCCGTTTAGCAGATCCAGCCGATAAGCTCCTTGCTCACCGGCCACCACAGCCGTGTGGCCATCAGGCAAGAGCAGCAGATGTGTAGCGTCACCCAGCAAGGGGTGTATCAGGGCGCGTGTGGCGCGGCCAGCGCTTGCTTCGACCGATGGCCGCCATTCCAGTCGGTTACCTATCACCAGCGCCACACCACCTTCAGCATCTACTGCGGCCGCGCCAACGGCGCGCAACAGTGGCGCCGAGCTTGGCGCACCCTGCTCAACAAGGCCATACCAGCGAGTGATGGCACGCGTGCCGTCTACCGCCAGCACCCAGTCGTGGTAGTCGCGCTGCCAACTCAATTGCCAGCTTACCCCCTCGTCGGTGGAGCTGATGACGGCGGGAAGACCCGCAGCCCCATGCTTTTTCATCCGGGCATGCAGCGTGCCGTCACGGTCACGCGTGATACCGATCACATAGGCGGTAGGGTGGCCGTCATCGGTGGGCCAGCAGCGTTGCCAGCCTTACCATCGTGACGGTGGAGACCATGTTTTCCGCCAGCCAATAACCAGTCATCGCTCGCGTAAACCGCCTTGCACTCAACCCTGATGGTTGTGGCAGTTCGTGCAGGGGGGAGCATGTGGTGTCAGCGATAGCAATGCGGTAACCGTTATGGTCGCCGACTACGGCGACGAAGCCAGCGTTGTGGGCAGGTCCAAGGGCCTGGACATCCATGCCATCCCAATGTTTCAGGGCGACGGCAGCGCTGGGATCCAAACGATAAATGCCTTGGCCAGTTGCTGCCAGAGTGCCTGTGGACGTTTGAAGCAGATCACGAACCTCAAGTCGTGCGCAGGTGGCAGGGTCAGTGCAAAGATCAGTCATGATAGACACTCTTCAGTGGGTACTTGAGTTGTTCATCCTCAGCCGAGTCACTCCCGCACAGGCTGGAATGACTCGGCTGGATGGCTGCGTAGCTTAGCGCTTGCTGCTACCGTCCAGTTCCATCTTGAAGCTGTTAATATTGCCTTCTGGATCAATTGTATGCAGGTGTACATACTCACGATCATCTTTTTCATCGTGTTTGATCTTAATTTTGCGAATTTTCGCTGGGGCCTTGGTTTTTTCCGCAACCGCCTGACGGCCAGACTCAGGTAACACCGCGATAACCTTTTCGAACACAGCCGGTTCAGATCCACCCAGTAGCTTGCCTGTGGTTTCGTCGTATATGACATCGGCGACCTTGTCGCCACGCAGGTAACTGATGCTGGTTTCCGTCACGCCATGCGCTTCGGCAGTCACTATCTCAAGCACTTGTGCGCCCTCAATAAACTCTCTCAGTACCTGCTGAGTGTCTTTGGCCAGCGTATTAAAATCATTAATTACACGTTCGTGTTCAGTTTTGGTTAGGGTTTGCATTGTGCTTATTCTCCAGTTTTATCATCAAAAAATGCCCTGTTGGGCAGGAAAATACCCCCTCTTCTACAGAAGAAGGCGTATTAAAATTTCATATCAAAACCCAGCCACAGGGTTTGTGGAATGCTGACTGTGCGCTGCTCTACATGGGTTAGCTCATGGTTTGCATTAAAGCTGGATCTTGGGCCATGCTCCTGCTCATTGAACAGATTGCCAGCCTCGAAGCGAATGCGGATATCCTTGTTGATTGAATAGGCGGCTGTCAGATCTACCGTAGTCAGTTTGTCGAAACGTTTGCGTGAAAATTCATCTTCTTCGGTGCGTTTGCCATTATGGTTAACCGCTAATGACACCTCGACATTCGAGCTGGGGCTGATCCAGTCAATACCCGCCGCTACCAGATAATCGGGCTCACCAAAGAAAGGTACCTGACGCCCGCTTGCCAGACGCATCTTGCCGTCGAACAATGTCTGATTGCTCCAGACCGTCAGGCCATCCAGCTGTTTGATGCCGGTCGCCCCGAGATGGTAGCGCTGCTCCAGTTCGAGCCCTCTTATAGTGCCGCTCTCAACGTTCTCTGGTTGAACAACTGGCAGCCCAGCTACCATCTCACCAGTGCGAGTGCTAACGATCAAATCATCAATATTTTTATGGAATATGGTGGCTGCGAGGAATACATCTGGTGTGGACCAGACCACACCTAAATCGATATTGACCGCAGTTGCTGGGTTTAAATTGGGATTACCCTGAATAAGCTCGCCGTTTTTCTCTTCTCGGGTGGGTGTGATCTGATCCAACTGAGGACGGTTAAGGGTGCGTGAAATCGCTCCTTGTAGTGTTAGTTGTGGATGAATTCGCCAAGAAGCATGTAGGCTTGGTCCGATATGCAGGTGGTCACTGCTCTGACTATTGTGACCGCCTTGACCATCATTGCTCAACGCATTTAGACGGTAATTTTCCAGGCGCAGTCCTGGCTCAATACGCAGAGTTTCGTCAAAGAACTTAAATTGCTGACGAACCCATCCAGCGAGATAGTCTTCTTTTAAATTATAAATGTCGCCACTATTGGGATCTTTGGGTGTTGCATTTTCGATCAATGATTTGTGCCCATCACGTTCGTTACGTCGTGCTTGCAGACCCAATTCGATTTTGCCGAGGTTTTCAGCAGACCAGTCATAGGCAATTGCTGTGCGCAGTTCAACAAGGTCGTCAGTAAGCTCATCGGTGGTGTTGGATAGCGTAGTTTTATCTAGAGCCGCATTCTTGTAACGCAAGCGTAATTCATCAGTTATGCTCTCTTGATCACTTTGAAACCACGATAAGCGGCTATCCAACTGCCAGCGTTCGTTCCATTGCTGCTCCCAACGTAAATTGGCGCCAACCGTAAGGTTATCAATATCTTTTGACATATTACGATCATCACGATCGCCATTGGCTTTGGTGGTGTTGCGCACATCTGTGCCACTACTGGTTTCGGCGAACATGAGCGGCTCAAACTCCAGATAGCCCTGATCCAGCTCCCAACCCATTTTCAGAAACGTATTCACCCGAGTGGTGTTAAAGCGGTCAATGCGGTCCAGTCGTTCCTTAAAGCTGCCATCGGCATTGTGTTCGTTGGCAATATGTTCGCGCCGACTGGGTAAGTTGGTAATGTCCAGAGCCCCATCATGCCAAAGCCTTCATTTACCGGACCACCTGCCCAAATGTTGGCTCGCCCTGCAAACAAGTTACTGGTGTTGTCTACCTCACTTATGACACCTCCGAGCACTGCAGCGTTACCGGAAAATACTTGTGGAATACGGCGATATTTGACCGAGACTCTGCCCCCAATGCCATCATGTTCAATATCGGCCGTCGGGTTGCGGATCACACGCACTTCGTCAACCAGACTGCTTGCCACTGTTCCGACAGACAGGTTTCGCCATCTCCCTGCACCTGGATCGTGACACCATCTACCTCAACACGCGTGAACTGCTTATCCAATCCGCGTACACGAACTTCCTGCTTTTCAGAAGGCGAGGTTGAAAACATGCCGGGTAAACGATCCAATGCCTTGCCGATATGCTCGTCTGGAAAGCGTTGCATTTGATCACCCCCCAGAATGAGATCAGGGCGCAGCGTGTTGAGTCGTTTCTGTTCATCGGCATAGGGATTAGCAAAGCCATCATCAATGTAACCTTCGACTGAAATTAGCCCCAGTGTCATAGTTCCACTATCAGGGTTACTAGCCTTTTGAAGAGTGACTGAATTCTCTCCGGTAATGCGTATCATCAAGCCACTGCCTGACAGCAGTCGTTGCAGGGCATCATGCAGCGAGTAGCTACCACTCAGTGCCGGGGCTGTGTGATCAAAGGTGGCTTCTTCGGTATAAAGCACTTGCAGCCCGGTTACGGCTGATAAGTCAGCAAGCGCTTGGGGCAGGGGTTGAGCCGGGATGTTGAGTAGCCAGGTCCGAACTTCCTGAGCACCTGTCAGTTCCTTACGGATATCGGAATTTTGTGCCTGGACAGGAGCCGTTGCCAACAGTGTCAGAGCGATCGCAACAGCCAGATAGCAGGGTTTTGTCTGAATAAGGGTGTTTTGTTTGCTGCTCATTCCTGACCTCTTCCTATAAACTATAATTTAATACTAATGCTAAGTATTATCATTTGATTTATAGATAAGACGTGGCGGAGGTGGGTTATCCCCCAGTCAGAATTGAATTTTTTTGTGAATAAGCAAGCAGTTTATAAAATTTTATTAAATATCAGATAGTTATGATTAATATAAATATATAAAAAACTATTGGCACTCATCAATGCAACAGCACCAGATAGTCTGTCAGCCTTAGCTGGCTGAGAGGCAGCGTGTTAGTGATAATCTCAAGTATGGCGTCTGGAGAGTGGGTAGAAAAAATGCCACTGACTTTGAGGTTATTCAGCTCCTTACTGGTGATGAGGATACGTCCATGGCGATGGCGATTAAGGGTGTCCACCACTTCACCCAGAGGGGTGTTATAGAACACGAACTGACCGCGCAGCCAGGCGGTAACAGCGGTGCGATCGAAGGGAGTTGGATCACTAATATGATGACCCGACAACACGGCCTGTTGACCCGGTGAAAGTATAACGGCTGCATCCTTCGGCATACTCGGAGTAAGCAGCTCCACTCTGCCTTCATCCAGGCTGATGATGGCGGTACCATCAACCAGACGAACGTTGAAATGAGTGCCGGTTACCTGAACAGTGCCAAAATCGGTGGAAACAATAAAAGGGCGACTGTCGTTTGCTGCTACCTCGAACCAGGCTTCCCCCTTCAATAATCGCAGCCTGCGCTCCTGAGAATTGTAGTCTTTAGCCAGCGCGGTGTTGGTGTTGAGCGTGATATGGCTGTTGTCTTGCGTGACAATGGGCATCATTTCACCCACCGAGGTGATGTAGTCACTCTGCCAGCGTGTCGCCCAGTCTTGCTGCCAACCCAGAGTGATGAGTACCGCCAATATCAGGCAGGAGGCCAGGGCTAAACCTTGATATTGCATGCCCAAAATACTCTGACGGGACGCCTTTTGTGAAGGCGGATCAGGTGTGGCACATGCCGATATACTGGAGTTTGTAGCATAAGCTGTTAATTCTTCTGCAATGACTTGCTCCAAAGGCGTCTCCAGCGCCAGCCAGAGTGACTCCATTTCAGCAAACGCCTGACGATTACGCGTATCCATCATCAGCCACTGATTGAAGTCCGCACGTAGTTTTCGTCCGCTAGCGGTATTTACATCAGCCTCTCGCAACCTGGCCTGCCAGATCACGGCTTCTTCCAGCAGGATTTCGGGCAGTTCATCCATTGTGGCGTGTCTATCGCTGCTCATCGGTCACGGCCTGCACCCAGAGTTAATTGGCTTGGTGAAAAAAGTCCGACCATGAAAAATGCTAGCCGTTTTGAAATAAGACGCTTGGCCTCGGGGTTTTCCCCCAGTGCGGAGGACAATAATAAATGAAAACAGGCGCTAGACCAAAACTTACTTATGTGGCTTGAACTATGTGGCATCAGATATTGCGTCCCACTTCCCTCAGGCGCGAACGGCAATGTAGCATGGCTCGGGCAATATGTTTTTCGACTGTTTTTTCAGAGATAGATAAAAGGGTGGCTACCTCGCGCATACTGAGGCCATGACCGCGATAGAGCAGGAAAACCTCACGGCATTTTTCTGGTAACTCCCGTACGGCCGCATTCAGGGCAGCGAGTTCTTGCTGAGAAATGGCGATCTCTACTGGATCAACTGAGGCGTTAGGTAACTCTTCGGCCTCGGTCCCTTCATAAGCATCCTGTTCACCATTGGCGAAACAAACTGATTTTTCCCAGGATTTTTGGCGGCGCAAATGGTCCACGGCAAGGTTGCCCGCCATACGGTAGAGGTAAGCGCGTGGATTATCGGGTAATGCAGTGGAGGTGGCATTGGCACGAATCCAGGTTTCCTGTACCACTTCCTCTGCAATTGATGACGAGCCAGTACGCTGACGAATGAATCGTCGGAGTTCCTCGTAGTAGGTTTCCACCGCCTGAGCTAAGGATTGAAAAGAAGGATGAGTCACCGTTCGCTACCACCTCAATATACCACTAGAACCTAGTAGTTTTGCGAATGATAGCTATTTAGATCTACGGGATCAATCTTTGGTGCATTCTTCATGACAGCATCCGCTTTTTTTATACCAATAGTTTAAGTTACAATATAACATTACCTATTGATTGAAACTCATTATCATTTATATGTAAAGTACCGATCTTGGTCTTTTGCAACAAACTACTCTGAGGAAATTCTCCATGCATCACCTGAAGCGGCTGGTCTGGTTTGGGATGTTATTCGGCATCCTGTTCCCTTCAAGCATTTTTGCACAACCTGCCAATAACCATCTGACGGTCGGTGGCCCCTTTGAATTTACCAGCCTGAATCCTTCCCAGAATGGCTATGTCTTTACCCGCATGGGGGTGGTGGAAACTCTGGTGGATGTGTCACCGGACGGTGAGCTGCTACCGGGTTTGGCAACCCACTGGGAAGTATCTGACGATTGGCTGACTTGGCGTTTTTATCTGAGAGATGACGTGGTTTTCCATGATGGCCGCTCAATGGATGCCGCGAGCGTAGTGAACAGTCTTGAACGTGCGCGTCAGCAGCATGGCACCCTGGCTCAGGTGCCGGTCGATCAGCTACAGGCTGGGGATGGCGTTGTTGAGATTACCCTAAGCTCTCCTTATCATTTGCTACCAGCGGTACTGGCGCAGTATGCCAATGTGGTGATTTCACCCGATTCCTTCGATGAAGAAGGGCGAGTCACTCAGTTGCTAGGGAGTGGTCCATTTCGCCTTACCACTGTTGCACCACCACATAAGTTAAGTGTGGAACGTTTTGAGGAATACTGGGGACAGGTGGCATCCATTGCTTCGGCTGAGTACCTGACGGGCCATCGTGGTGAAAGTCGTGTATTGCAAGCACGCAGTGGTCAGACAGACATCAGTTATACCATTGACCCGGCCAGTACCGGCATTTTGAGCCGCGTCAACCATGTGAATCTGCACGCTGAGCTGATACCGCGATCCATACTGATCAAGGTGAACAGTGGTCACCCCTTCCTCAGTGAGGTGGCAGCACGCCAGGCCCTCAGCCTGGCCCTGGATCGTAGTGGCATTGCCGCAGCGGTCCTGCGGGCACCTGGCTCCGAGGCGAACCAACTGATTCCAGCCCCTTTGGCCGACTGGCACCTGGCTGATTTACCACCAGTTGAGCGAAATCTGCAACAGGCGGAAGCCTTGTTGGATGGCCTGGGCTGGCAGTTGGGCGCAGATGGTGTGCGTGTTCGCGATAATCAGCGCTTCAGTATGAATTTGATTACTTATGCTGATCGTCCCGAGCTGACAGTGGTGGCTACGGCTATTCAGGCTCAGTTGGCGGAGTTGGGCGTTGAGGTACGGGTGTCGGTGACCAACTCCAGTGCCATCCCGGCCGGTCATCAGGATGGCAGTCTGGAGATGGCGTTGATCGCCCGCAATTATGGTTTTATTGCTGATCCGCTGGGTGTCATGCTGGCTGATTTTGGTGCAGAGCAGGGTGGCGACTGGGGTGCCATGCAGTGGGGTAATGCGGACGTGCCTGCCTTGTTGAAAACTCTGGAAGGGGAAACCAACCCTGAGCAATACCGTGAAATTTCACAAAAAATAGCCAGTATCCTTGCTGAAGAACTGCCGTTGATTCCCGTCAGTTTTTATACCCAGTTGACCGCTGTGAACCAGCGTGTTCAGAATTTCCGTTTCGATCCGTTTGAGCGCAACTATTACCTGAATGAAATGGAGTTGTCGCAGTGATCCAACGGATTTTGATCAACCGCTTGTTGCAAGCTTTGATGGTGGCCTGGGGGGTGGGTTCATTGAGTTTTGTGCTGATGCGCAGTCTTCCCGGTGATATGGCGTACCGGGTTGCAGCGGGGCGTTATGGCCAGGACAACGTCAGTGCCGAGGCCGCCGATTGGGTCAGGCAGGAGCTGGGTTTAGACCTGCCTGCCTGGCAGGCCTATCTGCATTGGTTGCTGGATCTGTTGCAACTGAATTTTGGGGTGTCACTGATCAGTGGTGCCCCCGTGATCGATGAAATCAAGAATCAACTCGGTCATTCGCTGCAGTTGGCACTTGTGGCTATTTTGCTGGCGGCACTGATAGCCTTTCCTTTAGGAATTGCCTCCGGTCTACGGGCGCGTGGCTGGCTGGATCGCAGCTTGTTGGTGTTGTCATCCTTCTTGCGTGCCCAGCCGGTGTTTGTGATCGGCCTGGTGCTGATTCTGGTGTTTGCGGTCTACTGGCCGCTCTTCCCGGTAGCGGGTTTTGGTAATGGCAATGACTGGGTGCTACCAGCCTTTTCGTTGGCATTGGCGTTGGCTGCCGTGTCCAGTCGGGTGGTGCGTGACAGCACGATTCAGGTGATCGCATCCCCCTACTACCGGTTTGCCCGCGTTAAGGGGCTGTCGGAATGGCAGACCTTTCGTCAGCATGGCCTGAGAAATCTGTCAGTGCCGGTGGTGGCCTTTATGGGTATCCAGCTGGTTGGGTTGATTGAAGGCATTGTGATGATCGAGTCTCTGTTTTCCTGGCCGGGTATCGGTCATGGACTGGCACATGCGATTTTTTCCCGTGATGTACCGATGATTCAGGGTACTGCCTGATGATGGGACTGATTTTTGTGGCACTGAATACCTTGGTAGATCTGGCCTGTTATAAGATCGATCCGAGAGGGCGACCAGAATGAACCGATTTTTATTTAAACTACCGTCGCTGAGTGCATCGCAGTGGCTGGGCGCTGGTATTTTGTTGTGTCTGGGTCTGTTCATTCTGCTGGAAGGCTTGCTACATCAGGGCGACAGTGCGCGGCAGAACCTGTCAAATTTCCTTGCTACCCCCAGTGCGGAGGAATGGCTGGGTACCGATCAGTTTGGCCGCAGCATGCTGGCGCGTATGGGTGATGCTATCCGCTTGTCACTGATGCTGAGTCTGTTTTGTGTCACCACGCGGCTGTATTGGGTACGGGGCTGGGCGTTTGTGCCGCCTGGTTTGGTGGGGTGACCGAGAAGTTGCTGAACTTTCTGGCTAATACCCTGCTGGCTCTGCCGGGTCTGGTGCTGGTGTTGTTACTCGCGGCTATCGCACCTGGCTCCTTTATTGTGCTGTATCTGGCCATCTCGCTGGTGTTGTGGATTGAATACTACCGGGTAATCAGAGCGCAGACCCAGGTGGTGATTCACAGCCCACAACTGGAAGCCTCGCGTCAGTTAGGTTTCGGTCGCTGGTATCTGTTTCGCCGTCATATCTGGCCGGCTATCTGCGTCTGTACTGACTCTGGCCGCCTTTGGTGCCGGTAACGCTATACTGGCAATGGCTTCAATCGGTTTTGTTTATGTTGGTTTGCAACCGCCTGTTGCTGAGCTGGGGTTAATGGTAGTGGAACTGCTGCCGTATTACAGTGATGCACCCTGGGTATTGGCGCAGCTATCCTGGCTATTTTCTTGCTGATTCTGGGCTTTAATCTGCTGGCGGGGAAAGCAAAATGAAGGATCTGTTATTAGAAGTCGACGCGCTGAGTGTCTATGCTGGTGAGACCTGTTTGCTTGAACCGCTTAGTTGCACCCTGACAGCATCGCAGCCTCTGACTATTCTGGGGCAGACGGGTGCAGGCAAAAGTCTGTTGGCTCAGGCGATTATGGGGTTGTTACCCGAAGCCTTGAGTGTCAAAGGTGATGTGCGCCTTAATGGTGAATCACTCTTATCTTTACCCCTGAATGAACGCCAGGGGCTTTGGGGCCGAGTGCTTTCCATGCTGCCTCAGGAGCCCTGGCATGCACTGGACCCGGTGATGCAGGTAAAACGCCAAGTGGCCGAGGTGCATCACTATGTGTTGGGTCTGGAACAGGAATCCGCCGATCTGCAGGCGGAGCAGGCGTTGCAACGTCTGGGTCTGGAGGGTGCTGAGGCCAAAATTCCATCCCAACTTTCGGGCGGGATGGCACAACGGGTTGCGTTTGTGGCAGCAACCGCAGCGGGAGGTCAGTTGTTACTGGCCGATGAGCCACCAAAGGGCTGGATTATGGACGTCGGGATCAGGTGGTGGCTCTGCTGCAAAGCCAGTTGGATCAGGGTGCCTTGCTGACCATTACCCATGATATCGATGTGGCGCGTCAATTGGGTGGTGACCTGATAGTGATGCGCCGAGGCCAGGTGATGGAGCGAGGCTCTGTAGCGAGTGTGCTGGCCAATCCGCAGTCAGACTATACCCGCGAATTGCTGGCAGCCGACCCGCAGAGCTGGACCCAGGCGAAACAGCCGCTGCCTGCGGCAGCGCCTTTGGTTCGAGTCGAGGGTCTGGGCAAATCGCGGGGTGGCAATCCCTTGTTTGAAGAGGTGTCTTTTGAACTCTATCCACACCAGCTAACCGGACTGGTTGGCGACAGCGGTTGTGGCAAAAGTACCCTGGGTGATCTGTTACTGGGTAATTTACAACCTGATGCAGGCAAGGTGGTTTATCAGCGCCCGTTTGCCCGGCATCAGCTACTCAAGCTGTATCAGGATCCACCCGCGGCTTTTGCGCCAGGGGTGACCTTGCAGCAATTGCTGATGGATCTGGTCAGGCTGCATCGGCTGGATGCGTCACGTATTCCACCCTTGTTAGAGCGCCTGCATCTTAATCCACAACTGCTGCAACGCAGCTGTACTGAGGTGTCAGGAGGTGAGTTACAGCGCATCTCGCTGTTGCGGGCGCTGCTGATGGACCCGGTGCTGTTGTTTGCGGATGAACCCACATCACGGCTCGACCCAATCACCAGTCAACAGATTATCGAGTTGCTGGTTGAGGTGGCGCAGGACTTTGCCTGCTCCGTGGTGCTGGTCAGCCATGACCCGGTGCTGGTGGAAAAAACCTGCCACCAGGTCATAGCATTATGACCCTGTAGGAGCAGCAGGTTGTGGGAGACCGCTCCGCGGGCGAAAGAAAGGCATCACCCAGGGACTGGGCTCCTACTCGTCAAACCATTTTTCGCGGTCTATGAAGGCGGCCAGGGCTTCTTCTTCGCGGCGCTTTTCTATGGCGCGGCGGGCTTCAAACAGGCGGCGGGTGGCGGTTTGTTTACGACGGTTCTTTTCCTCGACATCATAGCCGATCAGAAGGTCGAAAACTTCGGTTTGAATGGGGTCTAGGTCCTGCTCCTGACGTATCAGCATAGGTCTAACTCCGATCTGTTATGCAGATAGAAGAGGAGGCGGCCCGATGTAAGCCGTCTCCCGGCTGTAAACTCTGTCCTGACTCTTTTTTAACCGATTTCAGTATCGATTTCAAATAAGTTTTAACAAAGACAAGCCGAGTGTAAGCAAAAAAAGTGACAGGAATGTGTCAGTCGTTATCGTCAGTTTGGCGACGCGTGGGCATCAGCCGGTCATTCTGACGCAGACTACGCAGGCTGCGTTTGATAGTTTTCAGGTGGTCGAACAAGGCCGGCCCCAGCTTCATGGCGACCCCGACGGCCAGAATATCGATGACTACCAGGTGAACAACCCGTGATGACATCAGGGTACTCAGGTCTTTATCCTCTTCCACATCGACATGAATAGGAATGGTAGCCAGTTCAGCCAGCGGAGTTGTACCGGGGCAGAGGGTAATGACGGTGGCACCGGTTTCACGCACCAGTTTTACCGTGTGCAACAGATCTTTGGTGCGCCCTGTCTGGGAGATGGCGACAACCACATCACCCTGCCCGAGGGTAACAGCTGAAATGGTTTGCATATGTGGATCTGAGTAGGCGGCGGCTGACACCATCAGGCGGTAGAATTTGTGCTGCGCATCGGCACAGACGGGAGCGGATGCCCCAAAACCATAAAACTCGACACGATTGGCTTTGGCCAGCGCATCAATCGCTTCTTCCAGCAGTTGTGGGTCAAGCTGTTCACGGATGTTGATCAGATTACCAATCATCGAGTCAAAGATTTTCTGCTTGAACTCGATCACCGTGTCCTTGGTGTCCATAGAGAACTTTTCAAAGCTGGTGTTGCTGGCCAGGCCTTGAGCAAGGGTCAGTTTGAAATCCTGAAAGCCATCGTAATTGAGCGCACGGCAGAAGCGTACCACGGTCGGCTCACTGACATTGGCTTCCGAGGCCAGGTCAACAATGCGCATATGAATCACGTCACTGGGCTGTGCCAGAACAAAGTCGGCCACCTTCTGTTCGGATTTACGCAGTTTTTCCCGTGAATCGGCAATGGATTTGAGAAGATTGAAGGAGTTCAACACGGATACCTGTCAGCTGCTGGCCGTTAATCAGGCTTTAGTATAGCAATGAAATCATCCCACGCCTAACCTCCGTGTGTACCAAGGGGCTGAAATCAGCCAGCTTATGACTACAGATCCTGACATAGACCACGTACAATAGCGGTGAATTGACTAATCCCCCTCGACGGAGTCTTTGAATGAGTGATATCCAGCAACTGGAAGCACAACTCGGTAAACTGAAACCCTGGCAGCTAACGGCGTTTTCGGCCGCGCTGACCGAGCGCATGCTACCAAACTTCACCCTGTTTTCGCGCTTGCTGGAGTTTGGTGATGCCGTGCAGGTGCGACGGATACTGGATGGTGTCTGGGAACATCTGGCGGGTGGGGCTTCGATGAACTTTGAAGTACAACTGGATCATGTCGAAGACAATATGCCATCACTGGATGAATTTGATATGTATGGCGCCATGCCTGCACTGGATGCGGTGGTGGCCCTCTATTCCACTCTGGTATGTATCCTGGAATCAGATCCGGCTGAAGCGGCCAATATTGCTGACCTGTCACGTGAGTGTGTTGCCACCTTTATTGAGATTAACCAGGCCGATCCACAGCTGTCCGATGCTGAACTGATGCGCCTGATTGCGGCACATGACTTGATGCAGGATGAAGACGCCTTTCAGGAAGACGTGCTCGAGCGCTTACAGCAACAGCAACAGTCCAATAAAGCCTTTATCCGGGAGTTGCGTGAACTGGCCAGCAATCAGGGTGTCAGTAATCTTGGCATCAGTGATAGCGAATAATGCTGCGAATCGGTCTGCTATTGCTGGTGCTGCCAGCGCTGTTGTTGATGGGAATGTTCTTTGTTGAACAAATGCACATCAGTGATTGTGCTCAATCAGGCGGCTACTGGAACTACCTTCAGGGGCAGTGTGACCCGCAGCAGCAACACCCTTTTATCCCCTTGATGGTTCGCCGTCCACTGTTGGTTAATGGTGGTATGTTGCTTAGCTGTCTCGGACTTCTGCTAACAATTGCCGGACTCTATCGTCGGCGCTGAGAATGAATGGATAGGTATGCGCAAGAAAATAATCTGGGCCTTACTGGTATTAAGTCTGCTGTTTGTTATCTGGCGGTATTTTTTTCGCCGCAATGGCTTCAAGGATTTAATCAACAGCGTGCTGATGAAGCCAATATATTCCGTCAGCAAGGTTTGCAGGCAGGTGAGCAAACCGATCAACAGGGCTGTCAGGACCAGGCTTTGTCAGGCTTTAGCGCCTGTGATGACTCTAACTTCGCCTGTACGATCAACCAGGGTGTTTTCCTGAAAGCCTGTTTTGAAGTTGCCGCTCCCACGGCTGGATTTTGTGACGCTGTACCCGCCTTCCATGACAAGGCTACAGAAGAGGAAAAGGACTGGGTTAAATACAACTGCTGGGATATGGATATACGTGGTGAGGGCTGCAGATTACTGCTGCGTCAACGCATACAGCTCTGCGATGCCCTCGATACTGAAACGACGTCAGCCGGTTTGCAGAATTAATTTACCGCTGATATGCCACTGGCACTGAGCTTGTGGGCTTGAGCGGCATCCTGTAACGGCAGTAGCTGTGCCACTTTTAGCTTCAACTGGCCGCTGGCACAGAGTTCGGCAAGTTTATGCAACTGCATGGCGTTGGGTTCAACACGGATAGAAATGACCTCAATATCAGTGCCTTCGGCAGCCGCACTGACCTGTGCGGCTGTTACAGAGGCAGAGTCACCAGGCGACCCCCCGGTTTCAGCGTTATCAACGCATCAATGGCTGTATCACCGCCGACACCATCCAGAATCAGATCAAACTGGCCTGCCAGGGTGCCCATATCCAGATCACGGTAATCGATCACCTGGTGGCAGCCCAGTGATGTCAGGTAATCACGGTTGGCAGCAGAACAGGTGGCACTGACCTGAGCACCCTCCAGAGCCGCCAACTGCACCGCCAGATGGCCCACCCCACCCGCACCGGCCAGTATCAGTACCGATTCACCCGCCTGCAGCTGGCCTTTATCAAACAGGGCTTGCCAGGCTGTCAGACCCGCCAGGCCTAATCCGGCAGCGGTTGTCGCTTCTAAACCTTCCGGGCGTAAGGTGATCTGATCGGCGGGAGCACAGAGTTGCTCAGCATAGCAGCCTGCCGGATGGGGGAAGCGCACAAAACCGAGTACGGCATCACCTGGTTGATAACCGCTGACACCCTCACCGAGTGCCTCCACGACCCCACTGAACTCCCAGCCAGGAATAAAGGGGAAGGATTCAATAAAACCGGAAGCACCACCACCGGAACAGGTTTTCCAGTCGATGGGGTTCACCCCGGCGGCTGATTACGGATCAGGACTTCACCCGGGCCGGGTTGTGGTGTGTCGATGGCCTCGTAGCGCAGGTTGTCGGGTTCATGGGCATGGATCTGGATAGCGTACATGGCTTTACTCCGCTTGCAAAAACGCGGGCCGAACTGGCTGAGTCGATCAGGCATTATCGGTTGCTGTTACCAGTTTTTCCAGTGTGATGAGCATATCGGCTGGAAAGTGACAGCTAAAGCAACTGCCTTCACCTAACGTGCTGTGGATTTTAAGCTGACCCCCATGGCGAACCATGACGTATTTCACAATTGATAAACCTAGCCCGGTGCCACCACTTTCACTGGCCCGGCTTTCGTCAACCCGATAAAAACGCTCGGTCAGGCGTGGAATATGGCAGGCATCAATACCCGGGCCATTGTCATATACATTCAGGTGGCCACCCTGGGCATCGGTCTGCCAGACGATACGGATTTCACTGCCTGCCGGGGTATAGCGAACAGCATTGAACACCAGATTGGAGAAGGCGCTGTGCAGTTCATTGTCTTGGCCTAGCAGGTCATAATTCGGATCGACTTCAATGCTGATGCGGTGTTGCTTGTCACCGCTGAGAACCAGGCATCACGTTTGATCTCCTTCAGCATCAACTGGATATCTACCGGCACATCTTCAGTGAGGTGTTCGGTGGACTCCAGGCGCGATAGCATCAGCATATCCCTGACCAGCCCTTCCATACGTTGCGTTTGTTGCTCCATCTGCTTCATGCCGCGCAGTATAGGGCTGGGCAGGGGTTGATCGAGAAAGGTCTCCAGGTAGCCTCGAATCACTGTCAGCGGTGTGCGTAGCTCATGCGAAGCATTGGATACAAAGCTTTGACGCGTTTGTTCCAGCTTTTTCAAGCGTGAAATATCCCGTGCCACCAGTAGCCGGTCACCCTGACCAAACAGGGTGATGTGGTATTGCAGGGTGATCTGTTCGTTGATGGGTGAGTTGAGTTCAAGTGGCTCGTTATAGTGGCGCTTTTTGTAGTAGCGGATAAAGCGCGGGTCGCGTAATAGGTTAAGGATAGACTTTCCCTTGTCGACGCGTGGCTGGAGTCCGAGAAGTCTTTCTGCCGCCGTATTCCACCACTCAAGCCGGTCCCTGGTATCGATAATAACGACGCAATCCTCCAGAGCGGCCGATGACTGCTGGTAGCGGTGAATGAAATTACTCAGTTTTTGTTCCCGGTCGCGGCTGCTTTTTTGTTTCCGATAAATGTTGTAGAGCAGGTCGCCCCAACTGCCAGGCAAGTCAGGAGGTTCGGTTATATCTTTGTTCATAATCCAGCGAAGAGAACGTACAAACAGCCAGGCCTGGTAAAAGCTCCATAGCAGCAGTACCAGTGTCAGAACCGGAAAAAACTGGCCCAGCATCAGGCCCACCACGGCTGCAAACAGCAGTAGTAGCAGTAGACTGTAGACGATGCGAAAGGGCGATTTCATTTTTTACCTGTGAAAATCCATGATCATCCACCTTGGTAGAGAAACGGTAACCGGTACCGCGCACCGTTTGAATAAGGTAATCATGGCGGCTACCCAGTGCCTTGCGCAGTCGTCGGATATGCACATCGACCGTGCGCTCTTCAACATATACATTACCGCCCCAGACCATATCGAGCAACTGACTGCGCGAATAGGCGCGATCAGGATGGGTCATAAAAAACTGCAGCAGACGAAATTCGGTGGGCCCAGATCAACTGACTGTGCCATAGAGGTCACTCGATGAGATACCGGATCTAAGGTTAGTTCGTCAACCGTGACCGGTTCCTCAATGCCTTTGGGTGTGGTTCGGCGCAACACGGTTTTCAGCCGAGCCACCAGCTCTCGTGGTGAAAAGGGTTTGGTGATGTAGTCATCCACACCCGCCTCGAGCCCCTGCACTTTGTTGTCTTCTTCAGACTTGGCCGTCAACATAATAATAGGTACATTGGACGTCGTTTCATCACGGCGTAGACGGCGTGCAAAGTCAATACCACTGGTACCTGGCATCATCCAGTCAAGTAATACCAGATCGGGCATTTGATCCAGAACGGCTGCATGTGCTTGTTGGGCATTTTCTGCTTCAATGCAATCATACCCCGCCATTTCCAGTGCAACGGCAATCATTTCGCGGATGGGCGCCTCGTCATCTACGATCAGCACACGCTTGGCAATTGACATGAAATCACTCCATAGCTGTTTTAGTAGTGAGCGTATTACAAGTCATTTCTGTTACATTAATATGACAGATTGAAACAAATGTAAAAAATCAGCGGATTTCAGGCGGCATAATGCAGCACTATACCCACTAATACGGCGAGTTCGGCCAGGTGGTTATTCAGAAAGGCTTTGAAACAGTCGTCACGAGAGCGCTGCCGGGTTAGCCACTGTTGGTAGATAAAGCAGCCTGCGGCAATGGCAACACCTGTGTAGTACCAACCGGAAAACTGCAGCATTGACCCCATATAAAGCAGTAGCGCAAGCACTGTCAGTTGCATCAATCCGATAATCAGACGGTCAGCCTGACCAAAACGCACCGCCGTTGACTTGACGCCAATGCGCAGGTCGTCATCCCGGTCCACCATGGCATATTGGGTGTCGTATGCCACGGTCCAAATCAGTTTAGTCAGGTAAAGCAGCCAGGCAATCCAGGGCAGGCTGTCGGTAACTGCTGTGAAAGCCATCGGGATGGCCCAGCCAAAAGCGGCACCCAATACAAGCTGTGGGTAATGGGTATAGCGCTTCATGAAGGGGTAGCAGAAAGCCAGTGCTATGCCGATAAATGACATCATCAGCGTCAGGGTGTTAGTAAACAGTACCAGTCCGAACGCAAGCAGCATTAACACAATAAATAACACGATGGCTTCTCGAGCTGTCGCGGCCCCGGTTGCCAGGGGGCGGGTGGCTGTGCGTTTGACATGGCCGTCAATATGCCTGTCAGCAAAGTCGTTAATGACGCAGCCTGCTGATCGCGTCAGAAGCACACCCAGAATAAAGATCAATAACAGCTTGGGTGTGGGAACACCTTCGCTCGCTATCCACAGTGCCCATAGCGTAGGCCAGAGCAATAACAATGTGCCGATAGGACGGTCTAAACGTGTCAAACGCACATAAGTTGAAAATCTGTCTTTGATAACATCAAACATGTTGGTCTTCTTTTAAAGAAGGATAGGGAATAGTCGACATACTGGGCAGAAAAATCTCACTCACCAGTAAGGGCCCCTGGCTTAGGCGAAAGACAGAGCGTCTGGCCCAGCACAATTGATTATCATGGAGCTGACGACAGACCTCTAATTGTCCTCGACGAATGGCTGGATCATTGAATAACAAACTACCCAATGAACGATTGCCTAACAACAGAAGACGCCGATCAGGCCCTTTTAGGGTTGCCGCCGGAATCACAGAGCGGGCAAACACCCAGGGAACACCCTTGCCTAGCAGGTGTACTTCTCGAATCAGTGCACGCTGCCTGACGGGTATACCCAGTATTTTTGCTTCTGCTGGTGTCGGTTGCGTCCAAATAAGGCGGATTAACTCCACTGCAAATTGCCCACCACTGGCTTTACGCAGTTGATGCGTCAGTGAGCCGCGTTCGCAAAGCCATGGGCGCCAATGAATGGGGATAGCAGGGCGGCGGCGGATTGATTGCCAGTGACTCTGGAAGTACCCTGTTTCCCCAGTCATAAATCGATTCAAATCAGCTTAGTCCGCATCGTCAATGAAGCGCAGAGTGTAGCATTTTTATTTGTCTCTCTGAATCGCTTTGTCTTAAGGTATAAACCGATCACGGGTGGGTGTTATTCGCTATTTGGATTCAAATCATATTCATCATCAGGTGAGTCATCATGCAAGGTTTGCTTAATACTTTTTAGCGTTTGATGGCGAACATCCGTACCACTGACCTGGTAAATCAAGTGCTCAGACAGGTTTCGTGCATGGTCACCGATCCGTTCAAGGCTACGCAGAACCCACATCACGTTGAGTATGCCAGAAATGGAACGGGGATCTTCCATCATGTAGGTCACCAGTGATCGCATCGCTGTGCGATATTCTGTATCAACACGAATATCATGCTTGGCGACCCGATAAGCCATGGCTAAATCCTGGCGGGCAAAGGCCGTCAGAACATCTTTGATCATGCCTGAAACCAGTGTGCCGATATGTCGCACCTCATGATAGCCTTCAGGCTTATCGCCACTGTTATAGATCTCAATGGCCATTTTACAAATACGACTGGCTTCATCGCCAACACGTTCAAGATCTGAAACTGAGCGACTAATAGAAACAAGCAGGCGAAGATCACTCGCGGTTGGCTGGCGAATTGCAATCAGCTTGGTGCATTGATTATCGATGCTCAGTTCCATTTGATTGGTTTGTTGATCAAGTTGCCTGGATTTTTCAGCCAGCTGTATATCGTTTTCTACGAAGGCCTTGATGGCATCATCAATCTGGCGCTCAACGACACCACCCATGGCGAGCATGTCTGTGCGAATACTATCCAGCTCATGATTAAATTGTCGAAACGTGTGTCGCGAAAATCCTTCGGTATGATCTTTCATGGTTTTTACCTGACTATAAATTTTTATTATGTTTTGAGGGTATTGGCTAATGATACTTAGGCAGACTACTCCACAATATTAGCACTGTCATGGGGGTAACTTTATCTGTCCGGAGTTGTTTGATTAGCTCGCATGCTATAGGCCGGAGCGACAGCAGCAAAAAATCAGATTTTTTCCACCTTGTCATCATTCTGTCATTTTTGTTAATTAAGGTATGTCCAGTGCTTGAAGCGAGCTGTGAATTATCTCTCGCAAAGTGCCCTGAAAACCTAAAAGCGTTGAACGCAAATTGGAGAAAAGCATGAAAAAACATCTTTTGATCGGTGCCGTCCTTGCCGGCTCCCTGGCTGTCCAGAGTGCCTATGCTGTGGATACCGTCCAGGTTGACGGCTCAAGTACTGTTTTTCCGATTTCTGAGGCGATGGCTGAAGAGTTCGGTAATAAGCATCGCGGCGAGATCCGGGTGACTGTAGGGCTGTCTGGCACCGGTGGTGGCTTCAAGAAATTCTGTCGCGGTGAAACCGACATCACTGGCGCTTCCCGTCCGATTCGCCCGGGTGAGGCAGAGCTTTGTAAGGAAAACGGTGTTGAGTTCATCGAATTGCCAGTCGCCATGGACGCTCTGAGTGTTGTCGTTAGCCCGCAAAACGACTGGGTCGACTACCTGACGGTTGAAGAACTTAAGAAAATGTGGGAGCCAGAAGCTCAGGGTACAATCAACAACTGGAACCAGATTCGCGAAGGCTTTCCAGATCGTAAGCTGAACCTCTACGGTGCAGGCACAGATTCCGGTACCTACGACTACTTTACTACTGCCATTGTCGGTGAAGAGCATTCAAGCCGCGGTGACTTCACCGCCAGTGAAGATGACAACGTGCTGGTACAGGGTGTTGCCAATGACGCCAACGCTTTGGGTTTCTTCGGTCTGGCCTACTTCCTGGAAAACTCCAGCAAATTGAAGGCGGTTCCCATCTCCTGGAAAGGAAGTGATCCGGTTACGCCGAGCATGCAAACCGCAGGTGATGCTGAATACCAGCCGCTGACCCGTCCGCTCTACTACTATGCCAATAAGGCTTCAGTAGAGAACAAGGACTACGTTGAAAAATTTGCCGAGTTCCTGTTTGAAGAAGAGAACGGTGTTCTGGTAAGCGAAGTGGGTTACGTACCGCTGGGACAGCGTGTTCGTGAAGCTGCACTGCGTGTCCTGGGTGACCGCGAAGTTGGCACGGCTTACGAAGGTTCCGAGGTAGGCGTTGATGTGGTTGAAACACTGAACCGTCAGAAGCACTACTGAGTTGACTGATCAGAAGTGAACCGGAAGCAGAAACGGAGGCGAAAACGCCTTCGTTTCTGCTATTATGCGCACTGTCATTTTTTTTGTAATCCAAGCTGGGCGTGAAACTAATGTCTAATCCCAATTCCGTGCGCCCTGAATCTTCTGGGATTCAGGTGTCTGCACACTTTCTACGTAAGCGTGAAATGGTCAACCAGGTTGTACGCTACGTGCTAATGATGGCCGCAACAGTGTCTGTGCTTGTCACCATCGGAATCGTGTATGTTTTGCTGAGTGAAGCCCTGGTGTTCTTTGAAAAAGTCTCGGTGTGGGAGTTTGTTTCTGGTACCAGTTGGACGCCGATGTTTTCGATACCCACCTTCGGGATCTGGCCGCTGCTGTCGGGTACCCTGGTTGTGTCGGGTATTGCCCTGGGAGTATCGATTCCCTTCGGCCTGACTCTGGCAGTATATCTCAGCGAGTACGCGCCGGTAAATGTGCGGGAAACGGTCAAGCCGATACTGGAACTGCTGGAAGGTGTTCCTACTGTGGTTTATGGGTATTTTGCTCTGTTTCTGGTCACTCCCCTGCTGCAGATATTTTTACCATCGCTGCCGGGCTTCAACATGTTGGCGCCGGGCCTGGTGATGGGAATCATGATTCTGCCCTATACTACATCCCTGAGCGAAGACGCTATGCGTGCAGTGCCCAACAGTATGCGTGAAGGGGCTTACGCCCTGGGCTATAGCCGCTTCCACACTGCCGTAAAGGTGGTGATTCCAGCAGCCATATCCGGCATTACGGCGGCCTTTATTCTCGCCATGTCCAGAGCTGTGGGCGAAACCATGGTAGTAGCTATCGCCGCTGGCCAGATGCCAAACTTCACCTTCAACCCTATGGAAGGTGCGGCCACGATTACTACCTTTATTGTTCAGGTCAGCCTGGGTGATGTCAGCCATGGTTCCATTGCCTATCTGTCCATCTTTGCGGCTGGTCTGGTGCTTTTCCTACTGACGCTGGTTTTCAATCTGATTGGTTTCTTCCTGCGCAAGCGCTATCGCCAAGCTTACTGAGGTGACTATGAATACAATGGCTACAAACATACAAAGCGGTATCGATTACGCGTCGCTTTCCAGGAAGAATCGTTCCTGGGACATTATCTTTGCGTCTCTGGGCATTATCGTTCTGTTCATTGCCATAGCAACCTTGTTGGCACTGTTTCTTGATCTGGCCATCCGCGGCGCGCCACGATGGACTGACCCGGCTTTCTACTCGAGCTTTCCATCGCGACATCCCCTCGAAGCCGGTATTCTCTCTGCCTGGGTCGGCACCATCATGGTTATGCTGGTGACGGCCCTTATCGCTGTCCCGCTGGGTGTTGCTTCCGGGTTATACATGGAGGAATACGCGTCCAAGAACTGGTTTACCGACATTATTGAAATCAATGTATCCAATCTGGCCGGCGTTCCTTCGATTGTCTATGGCTTGCTGGCTCTCGGGTTGTTTGTTCAGACTTTCGGGATGGGAGAGACGGTGCTGGTCGCGGGGCTTGTGCTGTCACTGATGATACTGCCGATTGTTATTGTTTCGACCCGAGAGTCGATACGCTCAATTCCCAGCGAATTACGGGAAGCCGCTTACGGATTGGGAGCGAATCAATGGCAGACCATGGCTATGTATATTATCCCGGCGGCCAAGCCTGGGATCATAACCGGCGCGATCGTAGGGCTTTCCCGTGCGATTGGTGAAACTGCCCCGATTATTACCATTGGCGCGCTTTCGTATATTGCTTTCCTGCCGCCGTCTCCGATCGGTGGTGAATTTCCGTTCATCAGTTTTGAGTGGTTGAACAGTGGATTTACGGTCATGCCCATTCAGATGTTTGGCTGGGTTTCCCGGCCGCAAGCCGACTTCCAGATTACGGCAGCGGCGGCCGGTGCCGTGCTGATCGTCATGACGCTGGCAATGAATGGACTGGCTATTTATATACGCTATCGGGCCCGCAAGTCCTGATCGAACATTTATCCTATTGTTCGGGTTTACCGGCAATTCAGAAGTTTTTAAAAGGGGCAACCCATGAGTACTGATCAGATGTCTACAATACAAATCAGAGAATCTGCCCATCAGGGCGAAAAAACCAGTAATCTCAGTGAGACTCGTGAGCACTGGTATCTTGAGCCAGAGGGTGCGCTGCGGGCCAGGGTATCTAACCTGAAGTTTTGGTATGGCGATGGTACCCAGGCGATTGATGACGTCAGCATGCCTTTGGTAGATAAAAAAGTAACCGCGCTGATCGGCCCCTCTGGCTGCGGCAAGAGTACTTTCCTGCGCTGCTTTAATCGCATGCATGACCTATATAAGGGGGTTAAGTACTCGGGTTCAATCAATCTGTTACCGGAAGATGATAACCTGATTGATTTGGACCCGAACATCGTCCGGATGCGGGTTGGCATGGTGTTCCAGAAGCCGAACCCCTTCCCCAAATCTATTTACGAGAATGTGATTGCGGGTCTGAAGATCCGTGGCATTCGCAAGCGTGAAGTCCTCGATGAGATTGTTGAAACCTCGCTGAGACAGGCGGCGTTGTGGGATGAAGTCAAAGATCGGCTTCATCAACCGGCGCTGAGCATGTCGGGTGGCCAGCAACAGCGTTTGTGTATTGCCCGGGCACTTGCGGTCAAACCGGAAATTCTTCTGTTGGATGAGCCGACATCGGCGCTGGACCCTATCGCCACGGCCAAGGTAGAGGATCTGATTAACGAGCTAGCCGGTAACGTTACAGTGCTGATTGTGACCCACAATATGCAGCAGGCTGCGCGGATATCCAACTATACTGCCTATATGTACCTTGGTAAGTTGATCGAATTCAATGAGACCAATGAGCTGTTCCAGCGGCCAAGGTGCCAACGCACGGAAGACTACATTACCGGACGCTTTGGTTAAAAGCGATATTATTGGCGCTGGAGCCAAAAGGGAGAATTACTATGTCCACGAGCCATGAAAGCCACTTACAGCATATATCGCAGCAGTTTAATAATTCGTGCCAGGACAGGAGCTAAAATGAATAAGCAACGTATTGATGGGCATACTTCCCAAGCCTATGACGCAGAAATGAACGAGATTGTT
>NZ_JRLB01000080.1 GCF_000764495.1 Nitrincola sp. A-D6 | reverse complement strand
TTTATTGGTGGTTTTGGCTTGCCGGTCTGGGCTGGTTGGTTGGTTGGCGGTATTCTGGCCGGTACCCTGGCTTACTTTATCGGGCATATTTGTTTAGGGTTACGCAGTGACTACCTGGCGATTGCCACGTTGGGTGTGGCCGAAATCATCAAGGCCTTTTTGAAAAACTCCGATTGGTTAACCCGCGGTACGCTGACTGTTTCTCCCTTACCCTGGCCAATTCCAGATGCCGGAGAAATGGGCTTTACTCTGGCGCGTGCGCTCTACCTGTCAGTGACGGCGGTCATGATTGCCATCATCTTCTATCTTTTGCATCGGGCTTATAATGGTCCTTGGGGTAGGATGATGCGCGCTATCCGGGATAACGAATTGTCATCGGCCGCGATGGGCAAAAACGTAAACCAGCGTCGTCTGGAAGTCTTTGTGATCGGCTGTGTATTGATGGGCATAGGTGGCGCTGCTCTGGCGACTTTCAATGGTATTTTTGATCCCACTGGCTATCTACCCTGAATCATACGTTTTTGATCTGGGTGATGGTGATTCTCGGTGGTCCTGGCAATAATATGGGCACGATTTTCGGAGCCGTATTTGTCTATGTTATCTGGGTAATGTCAGAACCCGTGGCCCTGTTTATCCTGAATGCCATCAGCTATTTGGGTGATATGTGGTTTGCCTGGGAAGCTCCATCAGATTTCACCAGCCGTGCATTGCAGGCGCGCGTATTCAGTATTGGCCTGATTATCACCCTGGTGTTACGTTATGCGCCGAAAGGTCTGTTCCCAGAGAAAATTCAACAGCATCATTGATGATTGAACTGTTGCATTCGGTTAGGTGCTGGCCCGATCTTTGCGGCTGTTATTTGCAGCGTTAACAGATCGGACCGGCACCTCTTGCGTTACAATGGAATATTACTGGATCAGTTTCACCGTCTGGAAAGCACCCTCGGTGACAACCATTTCTTCAATAACACCGGGGACGTTACCTCGCTCGTCAAAATCCTGCGTACCGGCGGCACCTTCGTAGTTAATCTCTTTGCCTTCAGCTAATAAGGCCACGGCTTTTTCCCATTCCCCAGGCAGAATGACTTCCCCAGGTGGCATGGAAACAGCTCGCAGGGCTGCGGACACGCCTTCACGCTCTGCAGAACCATTCTTCTCTATGGCAAGGGCCAGCAAGAAGGCGGCATCATAAGACTGGCTGGCAAATACCGCATTGGGGTCCATGCCATCGGCTCGTGCGGCTTCAGAGTAATGCTCTGTGCCTGGAATGTCAGGCTTGCCCGGACGGGTGGCAATCATGCCTTCCAGTACGTCGGCTCCCACAGCACCCACCAGTGCATCACCTACCATACCATCAGCACCTATATACTGGGTGAAGTTACCACTTTCATAGGCTTGACGCAGGATGGTTTGGCCAGAAGTGTCGGCATAGGCGAACACCAGCAGAGTACCGACACCACTGGATGCCAGGCTACCGAGTTCTGAACGGTAGTCAGCTTTACTGTCTTCATGTGCCGCATTAGCAGCAATAAAGCCGCCTTCTGCCTCATAAGTTGTTGCGAAGGCGCTGGATAAGCCTTGACCATAGTCGTTGTTTACATAAGTAACAACAACCTCATCGATTCCTTTGGACAGCAACAGTCTGGCCAGTACTTCACCTTGATAAGCATCGGAAGGTGTAGTGCGGAAGACCAGGTCATTGTCATCAATCTCAGCAACAGCAGGAGACGTGGAGGCAGGTGATACCATAGTGACACCTGCCGGAACCGCAACGTTATTCGCGGCGGCAATCGTCGCACCGGAGCAAAGCGCACCTACAATGGCCGTTACCTTTTCGGTATTGATCATACGGTCGGCTGCGTTAATGGCGGCTGAGGCATCGGTACAGGTCGTATCAGCCGATGAGATACTTAGCGTTTGTCCACCTAGAATACCGCCTTGGGCATTAATCTGGCTGAGTGCCAGTTGTGCTCCTTGAAAGATTGGTGGGGTCAGGCTTTCGATAGGTCCGGTGAAGCCACCGAGAAAGCCGAGTTTGACTTCGGCTTGTGCAATACTGGTCATAGCCGTTGCAGCGATAATCGCGCTGCATAGAAGTGTTTTTTTAATCATTGTGACTCCCTTTGTTTATTTCAACGTTCAGATCGCTGAGCAATGTATGGCTAAACAATTCCTTTATGACACTTTATATCAGCAAAATCAATTGCTGCAGGTCAGCCGGAAACCTATGCAACAGGTGTATGGGAGACAATTAATAACTGGGCGATGGCCGGGCTTTTCAGTAGGATTATGACTTTTTGTGCGGGCAGTCAATGAAACGAGTTGATAAACAGTCTTCTCCTCTTGAGCGGTATACACTAACCCTGACAGGGCTTGCTGTTTTGGGTTTATTGTTGGCGGCAGCTAATCTGCGTGGTGGCTTGGTGGTAT
This sequence comes from Nitrincola sp. A-D6, assembly GCF_000764495.1. Taxonomy (GTDB): domain Bacteria; phylum Pseudomonadota; class Gammaproteobacteria; order Pseudomonadales; family Balneatricaceae; genus Nitrincola. The sequence continues at coordinate 22,778 of NZ_JRLB01000080.1, read as the reverse complement.
TTTCACCTCTGGTTATGGAGGTGCGTGAAGCCCTCAGCCTCAGCGCCAGTGCCTTTGGTATGCTGACAACATTACCGCTGATCTGTTTTGCCGTGATTTCCATCCTCGTGCCACTCATGACACGGTTTTTTTCATCCATCACACTGGTGGTTTTTGGACTGTTGATTATCGCACTGGGAGTTATGTTGCGTTTGGTGGCAAGCTATCCCGTGGTTATTCTGGGAACCTTGTTGCTAGGTTCGGCTATCGCTTTGCTGAATGTTCTGATTCCTGTACTGGTGAAGGTGTTTTTTCCGGGCCGTGTTGGTTTAATGACGGGCCTTTATTCGATTATGCTCAGTTTGGGTGCTGGGATGGGCCTGTATTTGGCCGTGCCCATGATGAACCATTTCAATCATTGGCACTATCCGGTGCTGGTCTGGGCATTGCTTCCCCTGGTCACTAGCCTGATCTGGTTACCTTTATTGAAGTTGCGTGGGGATGTTAAACCTGTAACCGGTGCACGGGTCACCTTGTGGAAAAATCCCACGGCCTGGGCGGTTACCTTCTATATGGGTCTGCAGTCATTTTACTTTTATGCCATAGTAACCTGGTTGCCAAAAATACTGATGGAAAGTGGTCTGGATCCGTTTCAAGCCGGAACTGCAACGGCAATGATCAATTTGGTCAGTATACCTTTTAATCTGTTTGTTCCCATTCTGGCAGCCAGAATGCGTCAGCAGCAGCCTTTGGTTGTGTTGATATTTCTGTTGTCATTTTCTGGTCTGGCCGGACTTTGGTGGGCGCCGCAGCAAGCACCGATGTTATGGGCTTCTTTGATCGGGATGGGCGCTGGCGGGTCACTGAGCCTGGCGCTGTCTTTTTTCATACTACGCACCCGCGACGGGGTGCAGGCAACAGCCTTGTCGGCAATGGCCCAAAGTCTCGGTTATCTGTTGGCATCTTCAGGGCCTGTAACGCTGGCATTGGTGCATGATCTTAGTGGCCATTGGCTGTCCGCTTTATTGTTGCTGATGTTGCTACAGATTTTTCAATTGGCATTTGGCTGGAAAGCAGCCAGTGCGGTACAGGTCAAACCAGATACTAACATTCACTCTACTGATCGGACTGTTTAATGGAACTCATTACTTTTCTAAATGCGTTTACAGGTTTTTTTGTCATTATTGATCCAATAGGTACGGCATTAATATTCCATGCGCTGTTACCGGAGGGGGACCGCCGTCATCGTATCATTATGGCGGTCAAAGCAACGCTGATCAGTGCTGTGTTACTGCTTGTATTTGGTAACTTTGGTGAGGCATTCCTGAATAGCCTGGGGATTAATATTAATGCGTTACGTATCTCTGGCGGTTTGTTGCTGTTTTTTACCGCATTTAACCTGATTACCAGTGAAGTAAAAATGACCCGGCCGGATGAAAAGCAGGATATATCGGTTTACCCGCTTTCAATTCCTTTACTGGCGGGTCCTGGTGCCCTGACCTTGTCAATTTTGTTGTTTTCAGGTGCTGAGACCAGTGCCCAGGAAGTTTCTGTCTTTGCGGCTGTGATCTGCATTTATGGATTAACCTTGATACTAATGCTGCTATCCAGCTATGTAAAACGGGTGATAGGAAAAACCGGTGATGAAATATTACGTCGGTTTTTGGGTGTTATCCTGGCTGCGTTGGCAATCCAGTTCATCTACGATGGCTTCAATAATATGTTGGCCCTGTAGCCCATCTGCCTGAGAGAACCTTCTATTCCTGAGGCAGGATGCCATAACCTGACTATACTGCAAAAGCAGTACTCTAATACCCTTTGGTATTTCAGTAAGTTGGGGTTGTAACCTAGGATTGTTGCGGAACATATCATGAAACGTATCTCCATCAAGTTATTGATTGCGGTAACGGTTACGCTGAGCATGGCTTTGCTGGCCACGATGTTGATTTTTCAGGGTTACCGCGGTATGCAGTCGGGTATTCTTGAAGTAGCTGATCAGGCCAGTCAGCAACTGACGGTTACCATCAACGATCGCATCCAAAAGCTGATGGAACCCAACCAGATGTTGATCAGAATGCTCCGGCATGATCCGCTGGTCAGTGCCAAGGATCCACAACAACGCCTGAGACGATTGCCGGCGATTGCCGAAGTATTGAATGCCAACCCCTTACTTAGTGCGGTTTATATTGGCTATAACAATGCTGATTTCTTATTGCTGAGACAGCTGCATACGGCTCATTCCAGAGCTTTTTTTAATGCACCGGACGCAAGTCATTATCTACTGCAAAGCGTTGTGACCGATGCCGATGGAGATCGTCAGGGTGAGTGGCTTTTTTATGATGACTCTCTGACGGATATGATTGAAGTCCGCAGCATGCCCAATTACACCTTTAACCCTAAGATTCGTTCCTGGTATCAACAAGCACTTGATTCCGACAGGGTAAAGCTCACTGCTCCCTATCTGTTTTACACCACTAGAGAAGTCGGTGTGAGTATGTCACTGCATGCCGGTGATGGTGTGGTGCTGGGTATCGATGCTACTGTGATGGATCTGAGCGAGCAGATGGATTCTTTGCGCCTGACACCGGGTACAGAGATCGCTATTATCAATCAGGATGCGTTGTTGCTTGCCTATCCCGATATCGAACGCTTTATTCTGAGTGACGCACGAGAAACCCGTCTGGCGAGCTTGCAGGAAATAAATGTCCCGGTGCTGCAGGCACTGATTTCACAGCCGCAGGGTACGCATGGCCTGGCGCGCTTTAGCCATGCAGGGCATGACTGGTATGGGCTTGTGTCGCCTCTTGCTGTACTGGGCGATGATGATTTAAGAATACTCATCGCTATTCCTGGCAACGAATTACTGGGTAATGTTAAAAAAAGCTTTCTTAGTCAGGTGCAGTGGGCCTTTTCAATTATGTTGGTGCTGCTATTGTCTGGCTGGGCAGTGGGGCAGCGCATCGGTAATCCTATTGCTGAGCTGGAAAAACAGGTGCGCTCATTGGCAAATCTGAATTTCGATAACAAAATCACGGCTCGGACATCTATTCGTGAAGTGCATGCGCTGGCGCATGTGCTGGATGATATGTCAGGGACCATCCGGCATTTTAAATCGCTGTCCATGACGCTAAATCGAGAGCGCGATCCTGACAAACTGTTGCAGTCGGTTCTGGAAGAATTGGTTAAAGCCGTAGGACATGCCTCGGGTTGTATCTATCTATTTGACGGCAGCACGCAGACACTGAAATTGAATAATCAGATGGATGATCAGAAATTGCCTGACACTATTGTGCTGGAGGGGCTACATGAAGTGGATAGTCAGGTACGCGAGTGCGTCAGAAAAGCGGGCTATGACTTTTATGTTTGCACCATGTTACGTGATCGCTATGAGCATCTGCTGGGTGTTTTGATTATTGACTCGATTGATACCCGATCAACCGATATTCAAGGGTTGCGGGCTTTTATCGATGATATTTCCGGTGCAGCCGCTGTAGCGATAGAAACCCGTCAGATGATTTGCGAACAGAAAGCACTGATTAACGGCATTATCCACCTGATTGCCGATGCCATTGATGCTAAGTCTCCCTATACCAGCGGTCATTGTGAGCGGGTTCCGGCGCTGGCGATGATGCTATCAGATGCAGCGTTGCAAAGTACATTACCCGCATTTCAGCATTACCATATGAATGAAGCTGAAACGGAAGCCTTTCGCATTGCCGCCTGGCTACATGATTGTGGCAAGATTACCAGCCAGAATATGTGGTTGATAAAGCGACCAAGCTGGAAACAATTTATAACCGCATCCATGAAATTCGTACCCGCTTTGAAGTGCTATACCGGGATGCACAGATTGTCTGCTTGCAAGGTATGTTAGAGGGCCAGGATCCAGAAGCGCTGCAACGCTCATGTCTTGCTACTCAGCAGCAGCTTATCGAAGAGTTCAGTTTTATTGCCAAGGCCAACATTGGTGGTGAGTTTATGTCCGAAACGGAAATTAACCGTGTAAGAGAGATAGGTTGTCGTCGCTGGACACGCTATTTTAGTAATCGTATTGGGCTATCACAGGATGAAAAACAACGAATGAACAATCTTTCTGAAGAAGTGTTGCCAGTCGAAGAGGCTTTGCTAAGTGACCGGTATGAACAGATATTTCCCTGGAATGGCCGTAGACCACCGGTCACAAAAAATGATCCTGATAATCATTGGGGATTTGATATGCAAGTACCTGATGTGGCCTACAATCAAGGCGAGCTGCATAATCTGACCATTCAGAAAGGTACGTTGACAGCGGAAGAACGTTTCAAAATTAATGAACATATCGTGCAGACTATTATTATGTTGGAAGCCTTACCCCTACCAGATTATCTGGCAGAGGTACCTGGCATCGCCGGTAATCATCATGAAAAAGTGGATGCAAGCGGTTATCCAAGAGGCCTGCCTGCAGGAGAGTTGAGCTTACAAGAGCGGATTATGGCTGTAGCTGATGTATTTGAAGCACTGACAGCTATCGACCGACCTTACAAACAGGGCAAAACCCTGACGCAGTCACTTGATATTATGGCCCGGATGGTTGCAGATACACATTTGGATGCTGACGTATTTGAGCTGTTTCTGCGCTCAGGGGTCTATCAGCAGTATGCACAGCAGTATATGCAGGCAGAGCAAATAGATAGGGTCGACATCAATCAGTTTATACCGGGCGCTGACTGATTCCATGGATTATTCACGCTGATTCAGATACTTAGGTGTGCTGGGCAGGTTGTCTTTCAGTAGTCTGATCAACTGTGTATCAGCCCAGCTGCGGCGATAAGCCAGGCCAAAGCGATAGTGAAACGCTGGACGAAAGGGTTTAATAACAATATCCCGTTGCACGGCCACCGTATCATAGGCCGTGATCGGATTAATCAGGCTGATACCCACGCCATTAGCGACCAGGCTGCAGATGGCTGCTATATTGGCTTCGGTTTTCCCGGCTATTCTAACCTTGTGTTGTGAAATCAAGCTTAGCAGTTGATCGGCGGCAAGATTGGGTTGGTTAGGAATAACCAGATGCTGATTTTTCAGGTCAGTTACCTCAATAAATTCGGCTTCTACCAATGGATGACCGGCTGGTATAAGACATACAGCCTCGACTGCAAACAGTTCATCTACAGTGAGCCGTTCACTGCTGATTGGCAGAGTCACGAAGCCAGCATCAAAATGTCCTGATTCCACCGCACGCACAACATCGGGGCTGGGCATAATATCGAAATAGATACTGTATTTCGGATTGATCTTCAAAATGGCAGCGATGACTTCCGGAATGTAGGCAAACCCGAGCGCTGGCGCCGAGGCCAGACGCATTCGCGAAGCACCAAATTCACGCAGTGCGACAATGGTGTGCTTCATCTCATCCAGATTGCCCATCAGCTGCATTATCTCCTGATACAACTCATCGGCTTCTGGCAGTTTGATCAGTCGATTCTTGTGACGCATGAACAGCGGCATGCCGATGTTTTCTTCCAGTTGTGCCAGTGATCGGCTGACACCTGATTGAGTCAATCCAAGTGCTTTAGCGGCACGGGTGGCGGTGTCTGACTCATAGAGTGTTTTGAAAACCATGAGTGATTTAAGTGAGTTAAGGTTAACTTCTTTCATGCTGCCCTCCTGTCAATATCGTCTAACACAGGGAGGATTATCATGCTTTTTTGCACTCAAAGCCATGATTAAAAGTCATGATTTAATGAAAAAACATTATAAGTTGAAATTATTTTTTTTTAACTTACACTCAAAAGACGTCAATTTTTAAAGTAAACGTGTGAAGCACTAGTAACAAGAAGGTCGTTACTCTACTTGCTCATATTTATATTCAGGTAATAGCACTGCCTGGCTGGATGATTAAATCAGGAGGTGTTAATCACTGAAATTGAACTAGGCTTAAGCTGTAATGATTGATTCAGTTTTACCTGCTAAATATGGGAGTTCGACTGATCAATCCGGAAAACTGTGTTGTTTATACCCTTGAGTATAAACAAGATCTTTTCACTAAATAGGATAACAACATGAATATGATTAAACAGCATTTAACTAAATCTTTAGTAGCCGCTGCATTTGTTTTTAGTACGGCATCCATGGTTTCCATGACGGCTGATGCACGTGATCTACCCCAAATTAAAGAGGATGTTTTTAAAGTTGCCAATTCAGGCGCTTATCCTCCCTTTAGCTATGTTGACACCGACGGTAACATAGTCGGATTTGATGTTGATATTGCCAAAGCTGTGGCTGAAAAAATGGGTGTGGATGTGGAAATTCAAACCTCACCCTGGAGTGGCATAGTCGCTGCACTGGCGGGTGGGCGTTTTGATGCCTGTATCTGCAGTATGAGTGTGACTGAGGAACGCCAGCGCGCCGTGGATTTTACAGATTCTTATTACAGTGCGGGTTTGTCCGTGTGGGTGCAAGGTGATAACACCGATATTAATAGCCTGGAAGATCTTGAAGGCAAGCGAGTGGGCTCCACTATCGGTGAAACCGGTAACCAATGGGCGGTTGAAAATGGTGAGGGTAAATGGCGTAACCAGACCTTCCAGGGTCTACCCGATCTGCTCACAGGCCTGACCACCGGTCGTGTAGATGCAATCATTGCCGATGATGTTCCTGTGTATGTGGTACTGAGAGAAAACAATCCGGACATTAAATTGGTCGAGGTAGGTGAACTGCCAAGATGGCCTGCCGCAATTTCCATTCAGAAAAACAAGCCTGAGCTTTTGGCTGCTTTGAATACAGCCTTGGCTGAAATTAAAGAAGATGGAACCTATCAGAGCATAGTGGATAAATGGATTGGTGAAGGTGCCACTATTGAGTAAATCACACCCTGCGATCTGATTTTATTATCAGATACTTATGCGGGTGCAAGTCACAAACAGTTATTCCGGTTTAACGCTCAGGTTCGTGACTTGTACCCCTATAACAACTCTTGTCTCCCTTGAGATATACAATATAAAAAGGGTTGGAATATGGACTTTGATTTGATGGTCGGGGTGACCCCATTATTGCTGGAAGCAGCCTGGGTTACCGTCGATATATCAGCCCGCGCTATTTCGTTGGGTTTTATCGTCGCTTGCGTACTGGTGTTTATGCGTTCATTTAAGTTTATTCCAGTACAGTGGTTTGCTCGTGGCTATATTAGCGTTATACGGGGCACACCGTATTTTGTGCAGTTGTTGCTGGTGTTTTATGGCGGCCCCGCATTGGGGGTTAGGCTGGATCCATTTACCTGTGGCGTGTTGGTGGGTGCCTTTAATATCGGCGCTTATATGAGCGAAGCTATTCGTGGCGCCTTGGAATCAGTGGACAGTGGCCAGAGTGAAGCCTCACGCTCAATCGGCTTTGGTCGTTTACAAACGCTGACCTATGTGGTGTTGCCACAAGCGGCTGGTTTAATGATTCGTTCAGTAGGTGTATTGGGTATCGTGCTGGTTAAAAACTCCTCACTGGTATCAATCATTTCTGTGGTGGAACTGACTTACCAGGCGCAGCGTCTGATCGGCTCAACCTACAAGCCCTTTGAAATTTTTGCACTTACAGCCGTTATGTATATCTGCATCGTCTACGCCATCATGGGTATTGTTGAGCTGGCTTATCGTCGTGCCACGCGCTACACCACTTTAGTTAAGAGGGTACAGTGATGGAATTTGATTTTTCTCCGGTCATTACTTACGCCCCTACACTGATGAAAGGTGTCGGTGTGACCTTCCTGATCGCATTGGTAGTCGCAATCTTCTCGATTGTCGGTGGCTTGCTGGTTGCAGTGATCTCGATTTTCACCAATAAAGTGGTGAGCTGGCCGCTACGTTTCTTTATCTGGCTATTCATGACCACGCCACTGCTACTACAACTGTATTTTCTCTACTTCGGATTAGGGGAGTGGATACTGATACCGGCCTTGATGGTGGGGGTGCTGGGTCTGGGCTTTCACTATATGGCCTATAACGCCGATATTTTTATCGCCACTATACGTTCGGTCTCTGGAGGGCAGTATGAAGCATCTCGTTCACTGGGATTTGGGCATCTGCGCACCATTTATTACATTATTGTGCCGCAGGCCTTTATTCGCTCAGTACCACAGATAGGCAATAACATGATTTTGATGGTCAAGGATACCTCGGTGCTTTCAGCGATAGGGGTCGCCGAACTGGTGTATGCCTCGCAGTATGCCATCAGTGTTTCTTTCCGTCCGTTCGAATTCTTTATTGTTATTGCCGTAATTTATTACATCCTGAATTTATTTATGGAATACGGGCAGGCACGTTTTGAGCGCATGACAGCTGATCGCCGATAAACACAGATTATTTTAGCCAAAATACCTTATTTAAATGGGACAGTTATGAAGACTGAAACAACGACCGAAACACCCATGGTGGATATAGTTAATGTTCACAAAAAGTTTGGTGAACTGGAGGTGCTTAAAGGCATCAGTCTTACCGTGCCGCGCGGCAAGATCGTTTCCATTATTGGCTCATCCGGTTCAGGTAAAAGCACCTTGCTGCGTTCCGTGAATCACCTGGAAGTGATTGATAAAGGCACCATCATGCTGGATGGTGTTCAGGTGAATCGTCCGGATATGACCGGACTGACATTTGAACGTCATATCAACCATATACGTCAGAATATGGGCATGGTATTTCAGCACTTTAACCTTTTCCCACACCTTTCCACACTGGAAAATGTGACTTTAGGGCCGCGTAAGCTCAAAGGTATGGACAAAAAGTCGGCCAATGAATTGGGTCGTGAATATCTGGAGCGTGTGGGGCTGGCTGACAAGGCTGAAGTTTATCCTTCCCGATTGTCCGGTGGGCAAAAACAGCGTGTAGCTATTGCCAGAGCCTTGGCGATGCAGCCTAAAGTGATGCTGTTTGATGAAGCCACCTCGGCATTGGATCCGGAACTGGTCGAGGAGGTTAACCAGGTTATGCAGAGTCTGGCTAAAGAGCATATGACCATGCTGATCGTAACCCATGAGATGGCCTTTGCCCGGGATGTATCAGACTGGGCGATGTTTATGGACGGTGGTGTCGTGGTAGAGGAAGGCCCACCAGATAAATTCTTTACCAATCCAGACCACGAGCGCACCCGCAACTTTCTGCGCAAACATCTGGACACTAATCGTTAGCACTTACTGGTAAACGCGAGTGAATAATACAGTCTCTGTGACCGTGGTTGCGGGCAGAGTCAGGGGAATCTTTGTGCTTTTTTTAGCGGAGTTAGAGGTTATATGACAAGCAACGCGTTGTTTTATCAGGCTGGAGCAGAGTTACCGCTGATCAGTCATGCCCAGGGAATTTATATGTGGGATACCCAGGGTAAACGTTATATGGATGGTTGTTCCGGCGCCATTACCTGCAGCCTGGGGCATCAGCATCCAGCTGTCACGGCTGCCATGAAGGCACAACTGGATCAAGTGGCCTTCAGCTACCGTACCCAGTTTGAAAGTCAGGTAGCCATTGATCTGGGGGATGCCCTGGTGGCACTAACCGGGGAGCAACTGCACAAGGTATTTTTTTGTTGGCAGTGGCTCGGAAGCGGTTGAAAGTGCGATGAAGCTGGCACGCCAGTATTTTTATGATCGTGGAGAGCCGCAACGCCAGCGCTTTGTATCCTTACGTCCCTCTTATCATGGCAGTACGCTGGGCGCCTTGGGTCTCACAGGCTATGAACCCCTGGAGCGCCCTTATGAAGATCTGATTACCCCGTCAGTGAAGGTGCCGTCACCGGATTTCTACCGTTTTAAAGAAACGGATATCCCCGCGCATGTCGAAGCGGTTTTGTTACAAACAGAAGCCGCCATGGCTGCCCAGCCAGAAGGTAGTATTGTGGCCTTTGTACTTGAACCTGTAGGCGGTGCCAGTACCGGTGCCCGAATGCTGAACAAACGCTACGTTGAAGGGATTCGTGCCCTGTGTGACCGCTTCGGCTGTTTGCTGATTATGGATGAAGTGCTCAGTGGTATCGGCCGTACCGGTGAATGGTTTGCCTGGCAGCACTGGGGCGTCTGTCCGGATATTCTGGTATTGGCTAAGGGTATGGGTGCGGGTTATTACCCGATAGCCGGGATTATGGCGAAAGGTGACATAGTTGACCCAGTGCAGAATCAGGGTGGCTTTATGCACGGCCATACCTATGCCGGTAACCCGCTGGCCTGCGCCACCGGTCTGGCGGTGATTCGTGCCATGCAGGATGAGGGTGTGGTGGCAAATGTGCGCGAGCAAGGTGCTTACCTGCGTCAGCAGCTGGATGCATTAAAAACCCGTTATGACTTTATCGGTGATGTGCGCGGTATTGGCTTTTTGCAGGGCGTAGAGCTGGTGCAATCTCAGGACACCAAGGCTCCTTTCCCGGCGGCATTTAATGCCTTCAGTAAAATTACCGAGATTGCCAGGGATAAGGGCTTGTTGATTTATCCACGACGCTGTCTGAACGGTGTGGAAGGCGATCACTTTCTGGTGACACCACCCTTGAACACCACGCCTGCTGAAATTGATGAAATGATGCTGTTACTGGATCAGGCGTTAACTGAATTTGGTCAGCTTCTGTCGTAGTTAAATAATAATAATTTTTTGCTTAATAAAATAATTTTGGATGTGACTTGTGAATAAAACAACCTCGATTGAAGACGCGATTGCAGCCATCCCCTCGGGTGCTGTGATCATGGTCGGTGGGTTTGGCAGTCCAGGTACACCCTTCAGCCTGATAGATGAGCTGTTGCGGCAGGGACAACGCAATCTGACACTGATCAAGAATGATGCCAATGAAGCCGGTATCGGCATTAGTAAACTGATTGAGCAGGGTCGGGTAGATCGTCTGATCACTACTCATATAGGTTTGAATAAAACTGCCATTGAGTGGATGAACAGCCAGAAATTAGTGGTGGAGTTTCATCCGCAGGGCATGTTGGCTGAGAAAATACGTACGGCAGGCGCCGGTAGTTACGGTTTTCTCACCGATATCGGTCTGCATTCCGAGATAACCCGTCCGGAGCAGTTGCTGGAGTGGCAGGGTAAACAGTACAAGATGGAAATGGCACTCAAAGCCGACTTTGCTTTAGTGCATGCGGCGCGTGCTGATCGCCTTGGTAACCTGATCTACGAAGGCAGTGCAATGAACTTTAATCCGTTGATGGCGATGGCCGCTGATCAGGTGATTGTTGAAACGCCAGCCTGCTTCGAACCTGGCGAACTCTTGCCCAATCAGATACACACCCCCTGTGCCTTTGTCGACCGTTTGGTGGTGTTGCCCCAGTTAACTCAGGAATACAGGATAATGGAGCATCATGTCAAACATTGAAAGCTTATTGAAACGTGCGGTTAAAGAGATCAAGCCAGGTAGCATTCTGAATCTGGGTATTGGGCTGCCGACGCAGTTGCTGGATTACCTGCCGGATGACCTGGATGTACTGATTCATTCTGAGAATGGCGTGCTGGGTTCCTGGAAGCAGGCCCCACGAGAGCAGATGAGTGCCTCGCTGATCGATGCCGCTGGCGCCTATGTATCCACCGTGAAGGGGAGCAGCTTTTTTGACAGTGCGGTGTCCTTTGCAATGATCCGGCGCAGCAAAATCGATCTGACCATGATTGGTGCTTTTGAAGTGGATCAGCAGGGTAATCTGGCCAATTGGAAAATTCCCGGCAAGTTTTCACCGGGTATCGGTGGGGCGATGGAGCTGGCACAAAAAACGCCGCGCATTGTGGTGCTGATGACTCACTGTGACAAACAGGGACGCTCAAAAATACTGCAGCAATGCCGTTTGCCGGTCACCGCTTATCATTGCATCTCCCGCATTATTACTGACAAGGCGGTGATGGACGTCACCCCGGAAGGCTTGATGGTTCGCGAGATAGCAGACGGTATGACCGCTGATCAGTTGCAAGATATCACTGAAGCTACGCTGATCTTTGCAGAGGAGGTACATAACCCATGAGTCTTGATACAACGGAACAAGCCATATTGCAAAGTTGTGATGCTGTTTTTGACGATGTGCTGGCGTTTACTCAGGAGATGGTCAAACAGTACAGTGTATTAAATCAGGAACAGGGTGTGCTGGATGTGGTAGAACGGCAGTTGCAGACGTTGCAGCTACCGGTGCAGCGTGTGGCGATGAAGCATGCCGAGCTCTGTACCCATGCACTTTATGCTCCTGTGCCCTGGAACCATGAGGACAAGTACAATCTGGTCGCGCAACTTAACCCGGGTGCCAGCGGTAAAACCCTGGTGTTTAACGGTCATCTGGATGTGGTTCCGGCGGATCCTGTAGATATGTGGACTCAGGCGCCACATGAGCCCTGGATTAAAGATGGCTGGTTGTATGGTAGAGGGGCTGGCGATATGCAATCCGGTGTGGCCGCGATGATCTTTGCTGTTCATGCCGTACAGCGTGCCGGGTTCAAAATCACCTCTCCGATTACGCTGCAGGCTGTGGTCGAAGAGGAGTGTTCCGGCAATGGTGCGCTGTCCTGTCTGCAGCAGGGTTTTGGTGGCGATTTTGTGTTGATTCCGGAGCCTTTTGGTCCACAGATCTATTCCGGTCAGGTGGGGGTGCTGTGGTTCAAACTCACGGTACAGGGCAAGCCGGTGCATGTGCTGGATACCGCAGCTGGCGAGAATGCCATTGAGAAGCTGCAGCGGTATATTCCGGCACTGAAATTATTGGAAGAAGAGCTCAACACCTATCACAAAGCACCGCCATATGATGCGGTGGCACGGCCCTTTAACCTGAATATAGGTAAAATCCAGGGCGGCAATTGGCCCTCCAGTGTGCCTGCCTATGCTGAAATGGAAGGCCGGATAGGTTTTCCACCCGGTATGTCAGCCAATGAGATCATGCAGAAAGTCAGTGATGCGGTAGAAAGTGTTAATAAACTGAGTAGCGACCTGGCAATCTCTAAACCGGTGCTGCGCTTTCATGGCTTTCGCTCAGAAGGTCACCTGGTTGATCTGAAGCATGGTGGGATCGGCTTGCTGGCTGACTGTCACCGTTCACTCACTGATAGTGAGCCAGAGCATTATTTGTCTACCTGCACGACAGACCTGCGCGCCTTTCACTTTTACAGTCGTACCGCGGGCACCTGTTATGGCCCATAGCCAAAAATATCCACGGCGTGGATGAGTGTGTGGATATTGAATCGATCCGCCATGTTCTGAAAACCTATGCACTGTTTATCAGTCGCTGGTGCAAACTGGAAGCCTTATGAAACCTGTCTATCTGAGTCATTACCGTCGCACCGCCTTTACCCGGGCGCACCCGAAAAAAACCGAAGTTGATGCGTTTGCTTCTCTGTCTGGCCCCGCGCTGCTGGCAAAGCTTATCGAGGAGATGTTACAGACTACTCAACTGGAAGCAGATCAATTCGATGACCTGACTCTGGGCTGTGCACTGGGGGTAAAGGAGCAGTGGAGTTTTGGTGGACGTTATCCCATACTGCAGACAGCTATTGGTGATCAGTGTGCTTCCCGGATGATCGATCAGCAGTGCGGATCGGGTCTTGCAGCGCTGCGTATGGCAAGTCTGAATATCGCCTCGGGCGGTGCTGAAATCGCCCTCGCCGGTGGCTATGAGCAGATGACACGCGTGCCGATGGGGCCAGCCCTGTTTAACGACGGCACCCTGACAGTCCCAGAACTGCAGTCGGACTATGATGTTGCCAGAGTGATGAATATGGGTTTGACGGCCGAGTCCCTGGCCAAACTCGGTGATATTAGTCGTGAGACCATGGATCGCTTTGCCTGCCGTTCACATGCGTTAGCATCGAGTGCACGTGAACAAGGTTTTCTGGCGGGTGAGATTTTACCCGTCGATACCCCGGAGCAGGCTGGCTATAGCCTGGATGCCTGTATCCGCGAATCGACAACGCTGGAGACACTGTCCGCTTTGAAGCCCGCGTTTGATGAAAATGGTCAGATTACCGCAGGCAATAGCTCCCCCCTGACCAGCGGGGCTGGATTGGCTGTGCTGATGTCAGAACAGGCATTACAACGCAGTGGATTACCGCCCCTGGCGAGGGTTGTGGCCTGTGTCGATCGTGGCACCCGCCCCGAGTTAATGGGGCAGGGGGTGGTGCCTGCAGTGGAACGACTGTTAGCTTTGACCGGGCTGCGCGCTGAGCAGATCGATTTTTGGGAAATTAACGAAGCCTTTAGTGTAGTGCCCTTGTATGCCATGCAGAAGCTACACCTGGATGTAGAACGGGTGAATATTCACGGCGGGGCCTTGGCACTCGGGCACCCCTTGGGTGCTACCGGCATTCGCCTGGCGGGTACTTTGGCGCGAACATTGAAACAACAGCAGGCGCGTTATGGCATCGCCTCTGCTTGCATCGGTGGTGGCCAGGGTATCGCCCTGCTGCTGGAAAACGTTGACTGACTTTTATCCTGAACAGTTTGAGTGGTGGAATACGCATGAAATTTTATTACGCAGAACCCCAAAGCCTGCATGCTCCTGCGACGATGATTATGCGTGGCAAGATCATTGATTCACCGGAAGGTCCGGTCCGTGCTGATATTTTACGTGCCACGCTGGACAAGCATAATATGCAATTGACAGCGCCTGAGGGGCTGGGTAGCGATAGGCAACAGCAGCGCATCCGTGCGCGTTTGCTTCAGATTCATACACCGCGCTATCTGGATTTTCTGGAGACGATCTATCAACGTTGGGTCGATTTACCCGGTGCCTCTGACATAGTGACTCCGAATACACATCCATGCGGAGCCGCCAGGCAGTATCCTGAGCATCCCGTAGGTCTGGCAGGCTGGCATCTGAGTGATATGGCCTGCCCCATGGGACCCGATAGCTTCAAAGGTATCATGGCCAGCGCGGCAACAGCCGAAGCCGCCGCTGAAAGTGTTTTAGCCGGCGAGGATAGTGCCTATGCGCTCTGTCGTCCGCCAGGGCATCATGCCGGACCGGAACTGGCCGGTGGTTTCTGTTATCTGAATAACTCGGCACTGGCAGCGACTGTGCTGCGTGAGAAATATGATCGGGTAGCGGTGGTGGATGTCGACCTGCACCATGGCAATGGTACCCAGACAATATTCTATGAGCGTAACGATGTGTGGACCGGCTCCCTGCATGCAGATACGCGAGCCTTCTACCCTTTTTTCTGGGGTCTGGAGAATGAAACCGGTGCAGGTGCAGGGCAGGGCTTTAATGTCAATATGCCCTTGCCTATCGGAACCGCCGGGCAGGGGTTTCTGAGCACCCTGGATGCCCTGTTGGAGCGTCTGGCTGAGTTTCGTCCTGAGGCTATCGTTATTGCCCTGGGACTGGATGCACATAAGGATGATCCTTTGGCGGGACTGGCACTGGAAACACAGGATTTTACCGCGATAGGTAGCCGCCTGGCAGGTTTAAACTTGCCGACAGTGGTAGTGCAGGAAGGAGGCTATCCAACTGCACATCTGGGTAACAATCTGGCGGCATTTTTAACCGGTTTTCGTGGTGTCTGACAAGGCACCTTACATAACAGCAATGAGAGAAATACTATGACAATAACCTATCAAGGCAGCAATCAACGCATGAGCCAGGCGACAGTGCACAATGGCACGGTATATCTGGCAGGACAGGTGGCAGCTGATGCCAGTGCGGACATGCGTGGTCAGACAGAACAGATTCTGGCCGGTATTGATGCTCTGTTGGCGCAGGTGGGAACGGCAAAAGATCATCTGCTATCGGCTACCATTTGGGTAACTGATCTGGCTGAGTTTGATCAGATGAATGCCGCCTGGGATGCCTGGGTCACTCCAGGACGCCCACCGGTGCGTGCCTGTGTGGAAGCCAAGCTGGCCAAGCCAGAGTGGAAAGTGGAAATCATGGTGGTGGCTGCACTTCCCTGAAACCAATAGCCTGAGCTGAATCAACATTACGGCAGGTATACCTGGTAGTTCAATCCAGAGAGTTGTAATGCGTGCAGGCTCAGGCTAGAGTTTTATTCAGGTGTTGTGCTTGTATACTACTATCAGAGGAAGGAACATTGTCATGAACAAGATAAGCTTCACAGGGATGTTGGGATTGTTGTTGCTGGTTGTCTTATCGGGGCCTTTGTCCGCTGAGGGGTTGATCGTCAATCAGTTTCAGCCTGAAGTCCGTCCTGGTGACCGGATGTTTGTTAACGGTCTGTCTGAACAAGCTGTGCTTGCTCGTTTCGGTGAGCCGACCCGTAAGGTGGCTCCAGTCGGTCAGCCGCCGATCAGTCAATGGGTCTATGATGAATTTACGGTGTACTTCGAATACCAGACGGCTCTGCATGCCGTAGCTCATCGCAAGAATCCGCGCTTTACAGATTGACAAGCTTACCCTCTAACTCGTCCCGTCCTCTCTAATATATAGCCCTTATGTACAGGCTATATTACCTAAATCATTCAATTAATTAATGAAAGTTAAATGGATGATCGAGTCAAATAATTTATTAAGATAAATAACTATTTAAATTTGCTACTTATAGTCTACTTTTATATTAAGTGATCAGGTTATTACATTTTGTCGAATAGCCATTATTAATATGTGCCAATATGTGTATGCTTAATTTTATTCGAATTAACTAATGTTATTTCCTCTATGAATTATATGGTTAATAGGTGGGGTGAAATGCTTAAAATAATCAAGTCAGTTCTGGCCGCTTTTTTTGGTGTGCAGTCAGAGGCCAACCGGCAGCAGGATTTCCAGTCGGTTTCACCCTGGAAGTTTATTTTTGTCGGAGTTGTTATGGCGTTAATTTTTGTGCTTGTAGTTGCATGCATTGCATGGCTTGCAGCTAATTAATTAATTTTTTTGCACCTTTTCATTTCCCGTCTATACTCAACATAACTAAATACTGGCTGCATTTCCTTACACATAAAAATTAAAGGAGGGGATTGATGGGCCGACTTATTCGAAAAGTTTTTCGTGTCGTGCTTCTGTCATTGTTTACTGGCGTGGCACAGGCATCATCAATAAATACCTCATCCGGATGGAATATGCCGGTCGGTGTCACAGAAATCAGTCGTGAAGTGTATGGGCTGCATATGATCATTTTATGGATCTGTGTCGCCATCGCTGTCGTCGTCTTCGGCGTCATGTTCTACTCGCTGATCACTTACCGCAAGTCAAAAGGAGCCAAAGCTGCTCATTTTCATGAAAATACTACCGTTGAAATCATCTGGACAGCCATTCCTATGGTGATTCTGGTGTTGATGGCCGTACCTGCGACCGCCACACTGAAAAAAAATGTATGACGCTTCTGAAGCTGATATTGATGTGTTGGTAACAGGCTATCAGTGGCGCTGGCGCTATGAGTATCTTGAAGAAAATGTCAGCTTTTTCAGTAACCTGGCAACCCCCAGAGAACAAATCTATGAAGCCGATTCCAAGGGTGACAATTATCTGCTTGAGGTAGATGAGCCCATGGTGGTGCCTACCGGCACAAAAATCCGTGTATTGCTGACAGCCAATGATGTGATTCACTCCTGGTGGGTACCTGACCTGGCGGTGAAAAAAGATGCCATCCCGGGGTTTATTAATGAAACCTGGTTCGAGATAGATGAGCCGGGTATTTACCGTGGTCAATGTGCTGAGCTGTGTGGCCGGGATCATGCCTTTATGCCGATTGAGGTTAAAGCGGTTACTCCCGAGGACTATGTCGTCTGGTTGGATAGTCGCCGTGAGGCCGCTGCAGTAGAAGCGGCTGGTTCCGACCGCGAATGGGAGATGGATGAGTTAATGGAGCGTGGTATGGCAACCTATAATACCTATTGCGCCGCTTGCCATCAGCCTGAAGGGCAGGGGTTACCTCCGATGTTCCCGGCGTTGGCTGGTACAGGTATTACGATAGACCCGGATGCTCTGGATGCGCATAAGGCAATTGTTTTGCATGGTCAAGCAGGTACGGCTATGCCTGCCTTTGGTGCGACTCTGTCACCTGCCGAAATCGCGGCGGTGATCACCTATGAGCGTAATGCCTGGGGAAATGACACGGGTGATCTTGTGCAACCATCTGCCGTGCGTGCTTTGCTGGAATCACAATAAGAAGAGGTTAATGTTATGGCGTCTGATACATCGCAAGCGACTGTTCAGCAAAGTGTCAGTGATGTGGCACAGGGTGGTGCAGCACACGCAAGTCATGCAAGCCATGGACCGACTGGCATCCTGCGCTGGGTGTTAACCACCAATCATAAAGAGATAGGCTCTCTCTATCTGCTGTTCTCGCTGTTGATGCTGTTTATCGGTGGCACTATGGCGCTGGTGATTCGCACCGAGCTTTTTCAACCGGGCATGCAGTATATTCAGCCGGAATTTTTCAATCAGATGACTACCATGCACGGCCTGATCATGGTGTTTGGTGCGATCATGCCCGCTTTCGTCGGCTTGGCTAACTGGATGATTCCGATGCAGATCGGGGCACCGGATATGGCGCTTCCGCGTCTGAATAACTTCAGCTTTTGGTTGTTGCCGGTCGCCTTCGGGATTCTGTTATCTACCCTGTTTATGGAAGGCGGTGGTCCAAACTTTGGCTGGACCTTTTATGCACCGCTATCGACAACCTTTGCACCGCCCTCAACCAGTTTCTTTGTCATGTCGATTCACTTGGCTGGTATTAGCTCCATACTCGGTGCGATTAATATCATTGCCACTATTCTGAATCTGCGCACACCCGGTATGCGCTTGATGGATATGTCATTGTTTGTCTGGACCTGGCTGATTACAGCATTTTTACTTATAGCCGTCATGCCGGTACTGGCCGGTGTTGTGACCATGATGCTCATGGATATCAACTTCGGTACCAGCTTCTTTAATGCCGCTGGTGGTGGTGATCCGGTGCTGTTTCAGCATCTGTTTTGGTTCTTCGGTCACCCTGAAGTGTATATCATGATTTTGCCGGCGTTCGGTATCGTGTCACTGATCGTGCCTACCTTTGCGCGGAAGCGCCTGTTTGGCTATGCCTCGATGGTTTATGCCACCGCCTCCATTGCCATTCTTTCATTCGTGGTCTGGGCGCATCATATGTTTACGGTCGGTTTACCACTCACCGCTGAACTCTTTTTTATGTACTCGACCATGCTGATTGCGGTGCCGACCGGGGTTAAGGTGTTCAACTGGATTGCCACGCTGTTCAGGGGGGAAATCACCTTTGAAGTCCCTATGCTGTTTGCGCTGGGTTTTATTGTTATGTTCACCATCGGTGGTTTGTCCGGGGTGATGCTGGCGATAGTGCCCGCTGATTTCCAGTATCACGATACCTATTTTGTGGTGGCGCATTTTCATTATGTACTGGTGCCGGGTGCTGTGTTCGCGATTATGGCGGCCGCCTATTACTGGATGCCTAAATGGACCGGTCACTACGCTAATGAAACTCTGGGTAAGTGGCATTTCTGGATGTCGGTTATCGGTGTGAATCTGACTTTCTTCCCGATGCACTTTTCCGGTCTGGCAGGTATGCCACGGCGTATTCCGGACTATGCCCTGCAGTTTGCCGATTTCAACATGCTCTCATCGATTGGCGGCTTCCTGTTCGGATTTTCCCAGTTGATCTTCGTCTGGGTGCTGGTGAAAGCCATACGTGGTGGCGAGAAAGCCCCGGCGAAAGCCTGGGAGGGTGCCGAAGGTCTGGAGTGGACCGTACCGAGTCCTGCGCCGCTGCATACCTTTGATACACCGCCAGCCTATGATCCGGCTATTGACTCACCGAGTCGACACTAACATGTCGACAGATGCCAGGAGGTCATGTCGATGAGTGTCAGCCAAACGGCTCAAGCCGGTGTAAAGCGAACTGTTAAAAAAACCCTCTGGGTGTTGCTGGGTATGGTGGGTTTTACACTGGCTTTGATACCCCTGTATGACGTTTTCTGTGAAGTGACCGGATTGAATGGAAAAACCGCCGATTCCGCACAGATTATCAGTGCCAAGGGGGTGGATGAGTCGCGTGAAGTTCGAGTCCAACTGGTGACCCGCAGCGGCAGTGGCTTGCCCTGGCGGCTGGAGGCGCTTGATCCCGTCGTGACTGTACATCCGGGACAGATCTCCCAAGCACGTTTTAAGTTCACTAATGTAGGTGATGCACGCAGTTCTGGGCGTGCCGTGCCGAGCATCAGTCCCTCAGCGGGTGCCCGGCATTTTCGTAAGATGGAATGTTTCTGCTTCGAGCAGCAGTGGTTGATGGCTGGTGAGACGATGCAGTTACCCCTGGTGTTTCAGGTCGACCCTGATCTACCTGCTGATATAAAAACATTAACGCTGGCTTATACGCTCTATCCGATGGATGAAGTGGTTGCCCTGGGAGGCTTTCGTGACTAGTCAATATTATGTTCCCCCAACCAGTAAATGGCCGATCATTGCTGTGGTGGTTATGGCCAGTTTGGCTATAGGTGCCGGTTCATTAATGAGTTATGGAACCGGCTTACCCTTCCTGCTGATAGGCCTGGTGGGTATCGCACTGGTGATGTATGGCTGGTTTCGTGATGTGGTCAGGGAATCTATGGGAGGGCTGTACGATGCGCAGATGGACCGTTCCTTTCGACAGGGTATGGCCTGGTTCATCTTCTCGGAAGTGATGTTCTTTGCGGCTTTTTTTGGCGCGCTTTTCTATGTGCGCGTATTTGCCTTGCCCTGGTTGGACGGCCAGGGTGCCAAGGGTGTTACGGCATTGCTCTGGCCTGATTTTACTGCTAGCTGGCCGTTGATGCAGACCCCAGATCCAAGTATTGGTGGTCCAACCGCGGTAGTCAATCCCTGGACACTGCCATTGATCAACACCCTGCTGCTGGTTTCATCCAGTGTCACCCTGACTATTGCACATCATGCGCTGAAGGCCGGTGAGCGTCTGAAACTGCGTAACTGGTTAATTGTGACTCTGGTGTTAGGCAGTGTTTTCCTGGTTATTCAGGGTGTTGAGTATGTTGAAGCCTGGAATCACCTTGGGTTAACACTGCAGGCAGGTATCTATGGTTCAACCTTTTTCATGCTCACGGGGTTTCATGGCCTGCATGTGACCATCGGGGCCATCGTGCTGGCGGTATTGTTGGTGCGGGTACTGAAAGGACATTTCAGCGCCGATAACCATTTTGCTTTTGAGGCTGGTGCCTGGTATTGGCACTTTGTGGATGTCGTGTGGATTGGGCTGTTCCTGTTTGTCTATGTATTTTGAGCACAAGGGCCGAACGGATCAATTCAGCAGGCCCTGAGAAAAACCATAGACCAACAGCACCATCAGTATAACGGCCAGGGTAATGCGCAGTTTCAGCGATGTCAGCGTACGTTTGGATGTAGACGCATCTTTAAGTAAAAAACCGGCACCGGCCGCCAGGCTGATTAACATGGCAATAAAGGTGAGGGCTATCAGGAGCTTTAGCATGAATCACTCCGAAGCGCTGAAGCGCAGGGGTTATAAAGCACCCAGTCGATCAAAAAACACGCGACAGGTCAAGCGTCTTATCAGTTTGACATTATGGTGGGGATTATGGATGAGTCTGATGTTAGTTGGCTTGGCTCTGGCAAATTGGCAGTGGCAACGCGCGGCAGAGAAAACTGAGTTGCTGGCACAGTGGTCCGCCACCGAGATGTTATACAACCCGGTCGTTGAACCTGAAAACCTGGCACAAGTGACGCTGACAGGGCGCTTTTTGGCAGAGGAAACCCTGTGGCTGGATAACCGGATTCTGGAAGGGCAGGTGGGTGTGGCTGTGCTGACGCCGTTGCTGGCGGACTCAGGTCACTGGTGGCTGATTCAACGTGGTTTTATCCCGACGGTGGTTGATCGTGGTATTGAACCCGAAGTGACCACGCCTGAGGCTTCTGTGGAGCTGAGCGGCTATTGGCAACAGCTGCAGCAGGGTAATCTGGTGTTTGGTGATAATCGTGAAGGAAACCGCCTGCAGTCTCTCGATCTAGCTCCCTGGAGTCATCTGCCACAAGCGCATTTTCAGGGTGTGGTGCATCAGAGTGCCGGAGAAGGTCAGTTAGCGGCTTGGTGGAAACCCAGTCAGATGCCTCCTGAGCGGCATATTGCCTATGCCGTTCAGTGGCTTTGTCTGGCACTGCTGGCCTTGATTGTAGCCATGATAGGGCATCGGATGCTTTATCGTAAAACCTGTCAGCAGGATAGTTTATGAAAGCGCGTATTCAGTTAATCCTCTTGATTTTGGTGCTCGGTGCGCCCATGCCAGTGGCCTGGGCGATGCTGCATTGGCAAATTGGCATTCCGGATTCAGATGTAGCCAAAGGTGAATTGCACCATCAGATCCCGCCTTTAAGTGAGTGGCCGCTGGACTGGCAGGCCAATGATCGTTGGTTGCTGGTCTGGAGTGCACCGGATGTCTGTGGTGCTGATTGTCAGGCCCAGGCTGATCAATGGTGGCGTATGCACCGGGCGCTCGGGCGCCAGGCGATTCGGGTTGAACGCTTGCGTTTGACCGGTCAGGATCAGCAGGTTTTACCTGGAGAGACCCAGATGCTGTGGCAAGACTATCGTCCTGATTGGGTCGAAGACTTTCAGGTATGGCTGGTTGATCCGCAAGGCATAGTGGTGACCCGCTATGGCGCTTTTACCGAGGTGCGGAATGTACATAAAGACCTGGAACGTTTGCTGAAACGCAACCCGGAATGAAATGACTGCTATAGTTATAATTGAATAACAAAAATAAGAGGTGATGATGGTGAGATCTGACGACAGCCTTCAGGGCCGATCCCGACAGGCGGTTAACCGGGCCTTGTATCTGTCTGCTATAGGCGTTGGTTTTACTTTCATGGTTATTCTGGTTGGAGTCTGGACCCGACTGGTTGATGCTGGCTTGGGCTGCCA
>NZ_JRLB01000008.1 GCF_000764495.1 Nitrincola sp. A-D6 | reverse complement strand
ACCCCCGGCATGGCACCAAATCACACCACTACCCAAAACTAGCATGACTAGCATAAGATCACTGGCTTGAATCAATACAAATCTGTATGCAACCGCCCCGCCAGCCCATTTTCGGGAAAAATATCCTGGAGCACCCGCAACACCGACTCACCAAAACCTGCCTGACTGCCACAGACAAACACATGCGCGCCTTTCTGCACCACCCATTCATGCAAAGCCAGATGATGCAGACGCAGCTTATCCTGCACATACTCTCCGTCTTCACGTGACCAGGCACAATCCAGGCGTGTCAGTATCCGCGCTTCCTGGAAATACTGCAGCTGATCAGCAAAATAGGCATCCTGCTGTGAATACTGCTCGCCAAAAAACAGCCAATTACCTGTCTTCGACTGCCACTGCTGCTTTTGAGCCAGAAAGCCGATAAATGGGGCAATCCCGGTACCGGCACCAATTAAAATCAAAGGTACATCACCGGGTAAACGAAATCCGGGGTGGGCTCGCACACTGGCTTCAACCTGATCCCCTGCCGCCAGGCTGCAGAGATAGCCAGAGGCATTGCCAACACTGCCATCAGTCCTGATATGTTGGCGAACCAGCAGATCGACCTGCCCCTCCTCACAAGAGGCAATGGAATAGAGACGCTCATGTAGCGGTTTGAGCTGATCAATCAACTGCTGCGGGTCATCGGCCGGCTGATCGGTCCAGTCGAGTTGCTGCAAAGCATCCTGCAGTAACACCGACTCTCCCTGGTAGATTACCTGGGTATCAGCCGCCCAGCCTTGCTTTAACAGTCGCGCTACAAGTGCGCTTTTCTGACTCCGTGGTTTTACAGCCAGGACATCACCTGGCTGATAGGCAATCCCTTGTTTAGCCAGGCGAAGATGGTGTACGTGACGGTGTGACTGCGACGGATTCAAGCACTCATTCTGCAGCAGATCAAACGGCTCATAATCTATCTCGATGGCTTGGGTTTCCTGTCCCAGCTGGATAGACAGGCTTTCCCACCAGCGATTTACTGCCGTCATGTCCATTTGATCCACTTCAACCAGGGGCGCAATGCAGTGCAGCCCCTGTTGCATCAGCCGTTGCTCCAGGCTGTGCCCGAAGGCACAAAAATCGGCGTAGTGCCTGTCCCCCAAGGCCAACACACTGAAAGCGGTCTGCTGAGTGAGTGATGCTGACTGCTGCATTGAATGCATAAAGGAAATGGCTGAATCAGGCGCTTCACCCTGGCCACAGGTACTGACCACAAAGCAGGCGATATCATAGTGTGCCAGACACTGGGGAGTCAGTTTTGACATACAGCGCAGCTCGGCTTGATTACCTATGGATTGCTGCAGTTGAGCTGCCAGTTGCCTGGCACTGCCCGTCTGGCTGGCATAGGCAATCAAAAAGGCTTACTCGCCGCATCCTGCAACTGCAGATAAGGTCGGGCCCAAAGACTGAGCAACAGCACGAACGATAATTTAGAGACATCCATCACCGGTGTTGAGGAGCCGGAACCCAGCAGAAAAAACAGCTGAGTCGTCTGCATAACAATCAAAAACACGGCCATCAGGAGTATATGGCGCCAATAGCGCCGATAATCAGCTATACACAGCAACACCAGGCCCAGTGACAAGCACACCACGCCCAGGCGGAACAATTGCTGCAGGGTATTCAACACCCGCATCTCCGTGACGGTAAACAGGTGGGTAATGTGGCTATCAAACCCGGCCACAGGCAGTGAATGTAAGCGGCCTAACCAATGTGTTCCCAATATACCCAGGGGTTCTATCGGCAGTGTAGCGTTAATTTCCAGATCCAGACGGCCTTCCAATCGCAGCAGCAATAGCATGCCAACCAGCAGCACAGCGATACCCAGTACCAGCCAAAGTAGTCGTGACAGATGCATCGCTATCCAGAAGGCTGTTTTATGCACCATCGCGCCAATGATCATCATTAATGCATCAGATAAATGATAACCAGGAACACAGCACTACCCAAGGTCACCCAGGTTACCGAGGTAACACGCTGCAGTTTATTCACCAACAACAGCCAGAGCCCCGTCAGGCAGAAAATCAGCATAAGAATAGCTGAAATATCCGAAAACCAGCGCCAGCTTTCACTGACGCTCTTTACCCGGTGCAGATTGTTAAGCATAGGCACCACAGGCAAAGAGAGTGTGAAAACATTTACCAGGCCTTCTTCCGGAAATACTTCAATCGTTTGACTGGCGTTTGGGCCTTCCAAAACGATCATCAGCAGATCATCGGACTCTTCCCATTCGATCTCTATTTTGACGCCACGAATATCATGCGACTCATCCAGCCAGCCAAGAATACTGAGACTGTAGAGTGTCTTGTTAGCCTGCCAGTCCTGAGCGGCTATGGCGTCAGGAATTTCAAGTTCAAGCTGTTTGGTGCGCGTTTCCCCCAGAGGTATTTCCGGATGATTCAGGAAAAAACCGGTAATCGCAAAAAACAGCATCGACAATAATACCGGTGCCGCACTGTATATATGCAGCCAGCGTATCCAGCGATTGATCTGCGGTAGCCTGCTTGGAACGGGCGTTGAAACAGGTGTCCTCATCACTAGTTAACCTGAAGCCCTGTTTCCAGCGCTGTCAGCCAATCCTTGAGCGAATCAGCGCCAATACGATGCAGCGGATCGATCAGCCATTCAGGATGTTGATCGTCAGCCGCCGCTAGTGTCAGACGCAGATTATGGCCGGTCTCACTGATAGGCATACCCAGGGACTGAGCCAAGGGCATCAGGCGTTCGTCAGCCAGGCTGAGGGTCTCGATATCACGCTCCAGCAAATAGCCATCTATGCGTATCTGGGTGCGCTGAATGGCGCGCTGAAGGTCAAACCGGTTACGCTCAATAGTACCTGACTCTTCCGGCCAGACACGCGACAAATCTTTAGAAGCTACATTAATCATTTGCGTTAAGTTATTCAGATCTAACCAGAAATATTCACTCTCCACAGCATCTGGATGCATCAGCACGCGCGCACCACCCGGTGCCAGCTCGGTTGCCAGATCTATGGGTACAACCTGAATAGAGACGGAGCGCATTAAGGGGTAAAGCGGCAACGACGGCCATACCGACTCAATCGTAATCACCACATCAGCCGACTCCAGATCACCCGCGTCAACCCGGCGAAGCCAGCCTGGAATACGGTTAACCGGTAAGCGTGCGGGTGGCAGAAACTCTGTGTCTATGCCGGTCTCCTGCAGAAGTTCAGTGGCAATCAGATGCGCAACCGGTGCAATACTGACGACCCGCCCCTGAGAGGCGTGCAAAGAAAGAGGCATCAGCAGAGTTAGCAGTGCGAGCAATGACCAGAAGGACTTCATTGTATACTTCTCCATCGACGTATTCCCAAAGCAATAAGAAAACAGGCGGAGGCAATCATCACGATTGCTGCACCAGAAGGAATCGGTAAGGTACCTGCCATAGGTAACAAGATACCCAGCAAGCAACTGAAGGTTGAAAACACCACTGAGTACCAGAAAAACTCCCGGCCATTCCGACTGATCAAGCGTGCAGCCGTTGCCGGTATGAGTAGCAAGGCACCAACCAATATCGCGCCAACGACTTTGACAGAGGCGACGGTGACCAGGGCAATCAGTAACACGAAGGCATAATCATAAAGACGAACCGACATACCGCGGGTACGCGCCAAATCGGGTGACAAGCTGGCGAGCAAGGCACGGTTCCCTGAATACAACAACAAACCGACAGAGAACACCGCGATGATCAGCAGCACCAGAATATCCATATCCCGTACTGTCAGAATGGAACCAAACAACACGTTTTCGAGAATATGTACATTCACTCGCTTGGCAACATACAAGAGTAAGGCGGCGCCCAGCGCGATGGCGAATGACAGAAACACCCCTACCAGTGCATCATAAGGAATGTCTGTACGGCTTTTGATCCAATGCAGCAGCAAGGCAAACAACGTACAAAAACAGAACAGTGCAACCAGAGGTTGAGTGGCCGGCTCTCCCAGCAAAATTCCAATAGCGACACCTGTCAGGGCACCATGCCCGACGGCTTCAGAAAAAAATGCCAGGCGCTTGACCACCACCAATGGTCCAAGCGCCCCCAATAGCGGCCCCATAATACAAGCCGCAACCAGAGCATTGGTCAGAAAGCCATACTGGAACATTTCCGGTAAATAACCTGACTCATACAGTGTATAGGCCAGTTGACGTAGTGCTTCCATTACGCAAATGCCTCCACAGCTTCGGCAAATTCAAAGGCAGGAAGTTGGCTGGGTCGATGCAACTGCTGATGATCCTTAAGACCGTCTTCAATGACCCATAGCTCATCAGCATGACGCTTGATCCAGTCCATATCATGATGCACCACAAATAGTGTTGCGCCCTGGTCACGTAACTTGATCATTTCAGCCGTCATCAGGGCCTGGCCTGACTGGTCCAATCCGGTCATCGGCTCATCGATACACCAGAGATGGCTGTCTCGCTCCAGGGCTTGTGCAAACAGAAGCCGCTGACGCTCACCGCCCGAGAGTTGGCCCAGGCGCAAATCCTGTTTATTGTCCAGACCAACCCGCTGTAACAACCGCTGATACGCTGTTGTTCAGCAACTCTACGCTTGAAAAACATCGGCCAGCGCGACACAGATGTCAGCATAAACTCTTCAATCGTAACCGGTAGCGAGGGTTCAAAGGCGCTCTGTTGAGGGACATAGGCAATATTACCGGGACGCCCCGGCCAGTGTCGCCGAATCTGGCCTGAGTGTGGCATTAACCCCAGCAAGCACTTAATCAGTGAAGATTTCCCGGCACCATTGGGGCCGGTTATTGCATGCATACGTCCCGGTTGGAAATGTGCACTCAGCGATTCAAGCAGTGTCACCCGATTGAGTTGCAGAGACAGGTTTATCAGTTCAACAGAAGGTCCTTTAATGTTCATGGCGCAGATACAGCTGTTTTCAGCGCCTCTACCAGCGTGGACAGATTATGTTCCATCTCCCTGGAAACCATGTCTGCATCATACTCGCCATGGGTCATGTGCGAGAAATGGTGAATACCGATACCGGTCACCTCTTCAATCACGGATACGTAACGGTTCTCCATATCCAGTTCAGTGAAAAGCACACGGATATCAGCGCTGCGAATCCGTTCTATTGTATCCTGCAACTGGGTGGGATTAGGTTCTACACCATGTGCTGGCTCAATCACTGTATCAATACCTATGCCAAATTCCTGCAACAGGTATCCGTAAGCATTGTGGGTGCTGGCGATGCGTACACCGACCAGATCCAGTTCCAGTATTTCAGTCAGATAACGATTTTTCATCGTTCTTAATTCGCGCGCATAGCTCAGTGCATTTGCTTGATAATAAGCGGCATTGTCTGGATCCAGATTTCCCATTTCACGGGCAATGGTGTAGATCTGGCGTATACCAGCATCAATGGAAACAAAGGTGTGTGGGTTGTAACTGTTACTGCCTTCACCAGACGACAGTAGGGGTAAGTCCTTGTTGGCATTAATCACTGTAAGTTTTGGCAACTCCAACCCTTGCAGCGCGTGCATAACAAACTCATCATGCCCTATGCCGTTGACAACCAGCGCATCCATACGCAAAAGCCGGGTCAAATCTGCCGGTTGCAACTCATAGCTGTGGGGTTAAAGCCCCCTGCAATCAGCGGCAGCACCTCGGCCCGATCACCGGCGACTTTACTGACATAGCTGTAATAAGGATGCAGCGTAATGCCCACCACTAATTTTTCGGCAGATGCCAGCGTAGAAATAAACAACAAAACACACAACAAAAAGAGCTTTTTCATAAGATCAATTATCCATTAACGTCCAATGCTCATCCGGAGTACAACTTGATAGCAACTCTACCTCACCGGGATGATAAAAAATCACAGCGTCTGAAATGCGCAATAAAAAGTCGCCGTCATGCTGCCGGGAGATCCATTGGTAACAGTCATCACCTGGCTGATGCCAGCGATGACTGGAAGATGAGGCAAACAGCTCAAGTCCGAGACTTTCCAAGCTTTCTGGCGCAGGCCAGGGCTTTTCAGCCAGGAACTGAATTTCCTCTCTGGCGATCGACAAGGACATTAACTGTTGCGACTGTGACGGGCTCAGGGCAATCTGAGTCCGCTGCGGTACAACTTCCTGACGCAACCAGATGCCTAGCGCCCCAAGCAGCAGCACCGCCGCTATCAACAGCCACACCCAAAGTGATTCGCGCTTACCATCATCAGGCATCACTGTTTCAATCACAGCAGCAGCGGATACTTCAGACATCACTGCAGTTCCACATAATCAAACTCAGCTGGCTCTTCATGTCCAGCATCAAACTGGATAAAAAACTCACCTTCCGGCCAGTCAAAGTAAACGCTGGAGTGTTCATCGGATATTGCCCTGTCGATTTCCTGCTCGTCGTAATCATAAATGACCACGTCACTTCCTGCGGCAAAACTTCCATCACTGTAGCCAACATCACAACGTATTCCCTCACCTTCACGAGCGCAGTCCATATAGGGATAGTGCGCCCAGACCGACTGCGAGCTCAGTAGAAGCAGTCCCAAACACAAGGCTGACTTGTTCATTCGACCTCCCTGTGTTATTCCGGAATTGCTTCAAATGAAAACAGGAAATTCACCCCACTTCATCGGCAAGCACACCATCCCTTCAAAACGCACATTGGCAGACAACAGGTGTGGACCCGCCATTTCAGGGGCAAAGCTAACTCGCCCTTCGGCATCGGTGACAAGCTCAATTTGCTGACGGGAAGAACGATAAGCGGTACCGTGAGGCACAACTTCAACCGGGGCGTCAACTAAAGGTTCACCATCAAAGGTAAAACGGAAAGTGGCTGACTCTCCCACAACAATATCACTGGGTGGGTGATCGCATCCATTTCGAACCCTTCACCGGTAACATCCAGCACATCGCGAGTGGGCGCTTTTTGGGAAACATAAAAAACACTGATGTTTTGCATCGCCATAGTGACAACATCACGTGCTTCATCTGGCAATTGAGAGGCCGCTTCCTGCTTATTGGCCATGATGCGGCGCTGTGTATCCCGGCCACCCACGACAAAGCGGGTCATATAGCGCGCCGGCGTTTTCAGCTCAACCTTATAAGTACCTTGATCATTGAGCTGCAGGTCAAACACACTGCGACGCTGCCCTTTGTAGTAAGGACCCATACGCTGACGCTCACCCGCGGGACGATAAATGGTAACGTTATTCAAGCTAACCGGCTTATCAAAACTGAAGACACCATGTGACGCTGTGGCATCAACCGTGATCCAATGCCCCTCATCGGTTGATAGGTTAAATTCACTTGGCAACATCCATAATGGATGCGCTACAGCGCCAGCACTTGCCAACGCCATGGTGATCGCGGCCGCTCCGGCCATCTTTTTTACCGCTTTCATTGCGTAACTCCTGTAGTGATCTGAATACTGCCTAACTCTTCACTGGGTTCAATGCTGTAGTGTTTCTGCCCCTGTCCCAGCTCAATCTCTGTATGCACCCAACTGCGGCTACCATGTTCGCGCGCGGCTTCAAGATGAACACTGTAACGGCCTGCAGGAACAGCATTACCATCGGAATCTAAACCATTCCAGACCAACTCGTAACGACCAGGACGCTGGGTCGCGCCGGAAACCGCATCAATATCAGCTCCGCCATAGCGACCTGTTTTTCGCCACCAACGGCGCATATCCTTTAACCAATCAGGCTCTTTACTCCATAAAGCCAGATTTTTAATTACATCACCCTGCTCATTTTCAACCCAGACGGCCACATAGGACGGTAGTGCATCGACCCTTCAATAACGGGCAACGTAAGCTCAATCTTGACTGACTCTTCAGCTAACACGGGAAGGCTACAACTTAATAAAAACCCAACACCGAACAACCAACTTTTATTCATTATGCAACTGTCTCCTGTGTACCGAACGCAGCCGAATGCTTATCGATTAAGAATCAATAATTTAATGCTAATGATAATGATTGTCAAATGTAACATCAATGAAGTGCTGTAAAGTTTTGTAAACAAGGGCTAAATTTTATTCAGAGGCAAGTGCGACTACTGGATCAAGGTGCGCAGCCTTTCGGGCAGGCAAGTATCCAAATATCAGGCCCGTCATAAAAGCACAACCAAAAGCCAGCATGACCGGCAGGCTACTGAAAGCAACGTCTGTTCCCAGCTTTTCCAGCATCAGTGTCACAGATAGCCCAATCACCACCCCAGCAAACCACCCAGTGCAGAGACCAGTACAGCCTCAGTCAGAAATTGCTGCATGATGTTGCCGGTTCGGGCGCCCGTCGCCATCCGCACACCGATTTCCCGCGTGCGCTCAGTGACCGACACCAGCATGATATTCATCACCCCTATCCCCCAACCAGCAGCGATATCGCCGCAATCGAGCCCAATAACAGCGTCATGGTGTTCTGGGTTTCAGTTACAGACTCAATGATGGATTCCATATTGCGTATCTGGAAATCCTCAACACCATGACGCATGAACAGCAGATCATGTACCTGCTGCTGTGCCTGATAAATATCGGCATCACTGGCAACGGCTACCGTCATGGTACGCAGATAACGGCGTCCCAACAGCCGTACGCCGCCACTTTCAAATGGTACGATGATCACGTCATCTTCATCCCGTCCCATGGGAGACGCGCCTCGCGGCTCATCACACCGATCACCAGAAACAGCACGTTATCGACCATCACATACTGCCCTAGTGGATCCTGGTCTGGAAAAATTGCCTTAGCTGCCGTTTGCCCCAGCACTGCTACACTGGCAAAATCCAGTTCATCTTCCGCTGTAAAAAAACTGCCGCGCTCTACTGGCCAGTTGCGTACTTCGGAAAAAGCTGAGGATGTCGCCATCACCTCAGAGCTATGATCTCGCCCCCTGCCCGAAGAGTCACTGAACCACTTTGCTCCGGAATAGCAGCAACAATGCCAGGTAACTCATTCACAGCATAAGCATCTTCAGGAATCAGTGTTGTTGTCCCCCAGCCACGCTGGTTAGGTGCACCTGGACGCACCAGCAACAAATTACTGCCCATGGAACTGAAACGGTCGACTATGGATTGCCGCGCCCCATCACCTATGGCAAGCATAGTAATAACGGACGCGACACCAATCACGATGCCCAGTAAGGTCAACACCGTACGAAACAGATTACCGGTAAGCGCCCCTATAGACATACGCAGCGCTTCACCCATATTAGTAAAAAAATTCCCGGGGCGCGTGTTCAAAGACGATGCAATAATAGGCGTTTGCTGATCATGCCGGGAGGCTGCTGGCTTCGGATCTGAAGTTATCACACCATCACTGATTTCGATCACCCGATCAGCATGCGCCGCAACTTTGGCATCATGGGTAATCAGAATCAACGTGTGCCCCTGCGCTGCCAGCTCTGCAAACAGCGCCATCACTTCTTCACCTGTCTGACTGTCTAACGCACCGGTTGGCTCGTCGGCCAGAATAACCTGACCACCATTCATCAGCGCACGAGCAATGGACACGCGTTGCTGCTGACCACCAGACAACTGCCCGGGATGGTGTCCCAGCCGATCGGAAAGTCCCAGACGCGTTAACAATGTCTCAGCGCGTTGATGACGCTCCAGCCTGGCAATACCGGCATAGACGGCGGGCACTTCAACATTCTCTCTTGCCGTTGCACTGGGAAGAAGGTTGTAGCTCTGAAATACGAACCCAAACGCATCACGTCTTAAGGCCGCCAGCTCATCCTTATTGAGTGACGATACATCCCGGCCATTGAAGTGATACTGGCCTTTAGTAGGTCGATCCAGGCAACCCAGAAGGTTCATCAAGGTTGACTTACCGGAACCCGATGCCCCGACAATAGCTACGAACTCCCCTGGCTGAATACTCAGGTTAACACCCTTAAGGACATCCACATTCTCGTCACCATTGCGGAAGGTGCGATAAATGTCGCGCAGCTCAATAAGAGGCATACCAGGTTGTGTCATCTAGCACCCTCATCGCACCGGCTGATGCTTGAGGCCGATTACCACCCGATGTGGCTGCACCAGGTAATTCAACACGATCACCCAACTCCAGCCCTGCAACAATTTCGATCTGTACACGATTGGATAAGCCTGTAGTCACTTCCCGACGTTGGGTTTCACCGCCTGGATTAACCAACACCACCTCGACAGGGTGATCACCCCGCTTCGAACTTGGTGTTGATGTAGAAACCTGTTTTCTCAACGCCCCCACCGGAAGCACTGGAACGTTTTCCGCCCGATCAATAATAAAAAAGACCTGTGCCGTCATTTGCGGAAAGAGTAAGCTCTGGCTGTTCTCTACATCAAACAAGGCATTGTAGAGAACAACATTATTTTCAACCTGTGGTGTCGGTTCTATTCGACGCAGCTGCCCGGTCCAACGACGATTTTGATCACCCAGGGTAGTAAAATAAGCCTCCATGCCATGCTTGAGACGGTTCACATCCGCCTCAGACACCTGTGCCTGCACCGTCATTACCGAGAGATCCGCAATCTGTAAAATAGTCGGCGTTTGCTGCGTGGCATTCAGTGTTTGCCCTTTGCGTGCCAATACCTCAACGACAGTACCCGACATAGGAGCATAGATCTGTGAGTAGTTCAGGCGGGCCTCTTCAGCCTTAATGAAGACGTAGTTTGCTCAATTTGAGCCGCCAGTGCCTGCACCTGGGCAGCCGCTGAGCGTTGGGTAGCCTCGGCAATCTGCAAAGACTCTTCAGAAGTCATGCGAGTCTCGACCAACCGTTTTTGACGACGGAACTGTATATCCGCCAATTCCAGCTGTGCCCGCTTATCGCTCATCTGCGCTTGCAAATTACGCAACTGCGCCCGCGTTCCTTCAACATTGGCCAGATAAACTGTAGAGTCAATTTCGGCCAACAACTGGCCTTCCTCAACCTGATCACCAACATTGACATGAATTTCAACCAACTGACCTGAAACCTGAGCACCCACATCAACATATTCACGCGGCTGCAACCTGCCGGTAGCCGTAACGATATTTTCGATCGTTCCACTGGATACAGTAGCATAAGCCACCGGCGCATCATTCTGAGGGTATATAGAAAGTAATATCCTGCAACCATACCGGCACTGATTAAAACCAGCAGCAGCCAAAGCCAGGTAGATAAAGATGATTTTGTTTGCGTCATTACGGAATTCCTTTGAAACACTTCGAGCATTATCCGGAAAAACCCATCAATGCAGCAATGCGTAATGATAATATTTACAATAATTTACAGTTTTAAATGCATCCATGCGCCCGCGGTATATCGCGCCGCTCCTGCGCATCCATGCGCCCGCGGCAGGGCCTGCCCCGCGAGCGGAGCGAGTGTTTTGGGTATACCGTACATCCTGTACATAAAAAACCACCCCGGTTGGGGTGGCTCAAGTCTAGTATGTTAAAGCAGTTAAAGTGCTTGATCAGAAACGCAGGTTAGCTGACAACCAGAAGTTTCTTGATTTTGCCTTTATGTTGTAATCATCCCTGTAGGTTGGCGTATAGGTTCCATCGCCATTATCAGTAAAACTGGTTTGATATGAAGTGAAGTCTTCATCCAGCAAATTGTTTACTCGTGCCTGAATAGTCAGGTTTTTGCCAACGCGGTAGGAACCTCCCAAATGGAAGATTTCGTAATCCTTGTAGTGCAGTGCTGAGTCTGTATCTTCATCCCAACCGCGGTAACGTTTGGAGCGGGCTTCCATCGCCACGTAGAGATTCAGGTCAGAATTAACCTTCCAGTCCAATGTCGCATTGAGCATATGCCTGGCGGTACCGGTTAACGGCTGTCCGGCCTGATCACCGCTCTTCTGCTCTGAGTCTGTCAGGGTGTAATTCCCGCGAATCGACCAGGAAGGGGTTATCCAGTAACGCCCGGCAAGCTCCAGTCCGGTAATATCAGCGCGGTCAATATTTTGCTTCTGGGAAAACTCAGTAAAGCCCAGATCGGCCCAACCACCACCTATATCCACACAGCCAGGAACAGCACTTACTTCACAGTTAGGCACACTGTCACCACTGGATATTTTATCCT
Source organism: Nitrincola sp. A-D6 (assembly GCF_000764495.1). Taxonomy (GTDB): domain Bacteria; phylum Pseudomonadota; class Gammaproteobacteria; order Pseudomonadales; family Balneatricaceae; genus Nitrincola. The sequence goes on along the minus strand of NZ_JRLB01000008.1, from coordinate 40,621 downwards.
TGAACTTGTTACTAAACACTGTGGCATTAAAGTTATGCCTTGTGGATGGGTATAATAGACAGCAAGTTCCGTATTCACACTGGTTTCAGGCTGCAGATCCGGTGTACCAACAAATGGCATGGTGCCCTGACGACCAAAACCGGTAATGCCGGGAAACAGGTCGCTGGTTTTCGGTGTCTTGTAACCAGTGCTCACACCACCTTTGATGGTCCAGTCACTATTGGCCTGCCAAACACCGTAGAGCCGCGGGCTGACATTACTACCAAACACATCGTGATTGTCGTAGCGCACACCACCAGTCAGAGTCAGGTCTTGCAAGGGTTCCCAGTTATCTTCGAGGAACAGCGCCCATTGTTTGTGAGGTTGTGCTGTGCCTGACTTGTATCCATCACCATCCATGCCAAACACACCGTCTTCCATTTCCGCATCAATATACTGACCACCAAACACCAGTAAATGATCACCCAGCAATGCATCAAACTTCGCATCATAGGTGGTTTGTCGTGTTTCCATCACACGCTTGGGACGCGGTAAAAATGTCGCTTCTACCTGATCCTCAATACCAGCCCAACTGGATCCATTGTCATCATACATCTGCTGCAACTGGTCACGCTCCTGCACTGTAAAAGGCAGAGTACGACCGTTATTATTGGTCTCAATATAATGCACACTAAGGTCACTGTTACCAAAGCGCCACTGCCCTTCATGGCGAAGAGAAAACTGCTCGCGAGTGAATTCCTGATCGGCCGCATAACCTACACGCGGTTGTACCTCGCCACCGGAGACCCGCATAACAGAACCCACTTCATCCTTGGTGCCCAGCGGATATGAGCCATCTTCACGTGGCGTATTGTCATACACCTGCTTGGAGGTTTCGTAATCAAAGGTCAAATCCTGACGCTCATCGATACGAAAATTCAATTTCATACCGAGATTTTTATTTTCATTATCAACCGTACGACCTCCACGACCAAAGCCAAGATTACGGTCATGTACTGTACCCGCCGGATCGGTCACAGAGGCGTACTGGGGATTGGATTCATCACGATTATACAGACTGCCTCGCAGACCAATACCCAAGCGACCTTCAATCAACGGGCCAGATACGCTGAAGTCCGTGGTACGGTCATTACCAAAATCATCATTTTCTTCAAAGGTTTGACTATGTGTAATAGAGCCAGACCACTCATCAGACACTTTTTTGGTAATGATGTTAATCACACCACCCAGGGCATCGGCTCCATAGAGCGTTGACATGGGACCACGGATCACTTCGATACGCTCTATCGTGTCCAGCGGTGGAATATGGTTGAACTGGTTTCCACCGAAATTATTCGGGTAGAGGTCACCCACATTGTTTTGCCTGCGACCATCGATCAATACCAGCGTATAGTCAGCGCCCATACCGCGAATACTGATGCCACCCTGCCCGGTTTTATCCGTGGTTTCTCCTACATCCACCCCTTCGACATCACGCACTGCATCCAGGAGGGTCATATAGGGTTTCGATGCCAGCTCCTCTTGCGTAATTACAGTAATACTTGCCGGTGCGTCAGCAATTTTCTGTTCAAAACCCGAAGCACTAATAACCATGCTATCCAACCGCACAGCCTCATCAGCAACGGCCATACCAGTCACAGAAGCGATTGAAGCTGCCAATAGCTTTAATCGTAGTCGTTTCATTCACCACTCCAAATTCATTAGTTACCTGAGACAAAGTGCACCCACAGAGCTGCTTACCGAGGGATACAAAGCATGTTGTGACTGGCTGACTGAATGTATGATTTCAGGTGGCTGGCTAAACACATTGCAAACCTTAAATTAGTTACATGTAAGGCTAATGCGAACTATTATCAGTATAATTAATATTTATTGCAACACCGGGTTTTAAAAAGTTGCTTTTATAGCTGATCTAAAAAATGTTTCAGCGCCTGGATTTCGTCGGCCGACAATTCCAGTGGCTGCAATAAGTGAGAGGTCTCGGGAAACAGTGGATCTTGTTGTTGATTATCTGTAGCTTGAGGTCTTGGCATACCCGCATTGTACATCCGCAATATACCTCTAACGATGGGAACAAGCCGTTGTGCATCCATGGGCCTGTCCGGCTTACTCCTCTGAGTGTCGGTGTACGAAATGCACCGACATCGGTAACATCACCTGTAACATGGTAACGCCCCAGATCTTCATAATGACGACCATAATAAGTAAGTCCAAGATTATGGTACTGCTGATCTGACATCAACGCGCCATGATGGCAGTTCATGCAACGGGCTTTGGTTCGAAATAAATGCAACCCCTGTATAGCCACATCATCCAGTGCCTGCGAGTCTCCCTGCATAAAACGGTCAAACGCAGTTGTGCGCCAACGCAGATTACGAATATAGGCGCTGAGTGCCTGGGACACAGCTTCCAGCGTAATGCCAGCTTCACCCGACACCTGAGCAAAGGCCGCTGGATAGGTATCATGTGCTTGCAAACGCTGCTGTAAAGCAGGCAAGGTAAGGGCCATTTCAACCGGGTCTTGAATCGGCATCAGTACCTGCGCTTCAAGACTAGCCGCCCTGCCATCCCAGAACTGTGCCTGAAAATGACCACTGAAAAGTATAGAGGGGGCATTACGCTTGCCTGCCTGACGGTCATGCCCAAAGGATACTTTCCGGGCATCAGCAAAAGCCAACTCGGGTTCATGACATGAGGCACAGGCGATTTGCCCTGACGCTGATAGCAAGGGATCAAAAAAGAGCTGCTCTCCCAGGGCTATCAAGCCAGCATCAGCGGATGGCTGCTCGGTATATAAGCTAACTCTTGCCAGTTAACACCAGTATCAATCCAGGGCGCCGGCCAACTGTCGCTGGATTGAGAATAAATTTGACGCAACGACAAATCAGTACCCTGGTTAGGGGTTTCATAGCTGTATTTGACCAGCATAATCAAAAAAACCACTGCAATCAGCAGTGGTTTTTTCCAGTTTATGTAGCTAATCATCAAAAGCGGTACCCCACCTCCAGCCAGACTTGACGACCTGATTCGTAGGTCGGCACATCGCTGTTGCTCAAATCAATCAGATTCACCTTATCGAGCAGGTTGTACACGTCCAGGTTGGCGAACACAGCCGACTCACCCGATAAGCGTTTTTCCCATCCCAGGCGTATATCCCAGTTCACTGATTCTTTGTACTGATACTCTTCCCACACTTCAACTAACCCGCCTTGGTATTCAACCAGATCGTCAGTGACACCCATAGCCCGATACCCGGCACGATAGCGCAGGAAATTGGTCAGGGTCAGTCCACTTGCCGGATGACTGGACACAGTCGTCAAGCGGGCTGTCCAGGGACGGTTAAAATTATCAGCAGGCCGTTCAGAGTAACGCATAAAGCGGCCATCATAACGTATGTAAGGATCATCATACTCAGTTGAACTCATAGTGGTGCTGTAGTCCCGATGCGAGCGCGTCACATCTGTCCAGTCCAAAGCCAGTTGAAAATGATGCTCAGTATCCCGAAAACGAATTGATTCCATTGGCGAAAGAGTCAAGGTGAGCGTCTCACTGGTACTGCTCCCCTGATTGCTGTAGGTGAAGTAGTCTGCTGTCAGATCACCAGAACCCGGTTCAAGACCTAGCGCACTGCTTCTTGCACGTACGATTTGATCCTTGCCATCTCGGTGAACATATTTCAGCGCCAGTTGATAACCCGCAAATTGTTGATCCAACCCCAGCATCAGTTCATCATCATAGGGTAATTTCAATTCATTCAAGCGGGTATTATTCAGGGTGCGGACTGGATCACCCCATTCCTGGGAGCCATTGGAACGATTCAGAACGTATTTTAATGCTGACCGACCTTCATTAAGGCGATAGGCGTGCATATTCCGACCATAATAGCGGTTTGCACCCGCGCTTAAACGGGTACGCCTATCACCCCATACATCCAGTTCAGCCGCAAAACGCGGTGACCAGGTGGCATCATCCATAAAACTGTCGGCATCAAAGCGGACACCTGGGCGTAACTGTAAACGTCCCAGTGTCAGCGTATCTTCCAGGTAAGCAGACCATTGAGTAGTTTCATATTCTATTTCTCCGGCTTCATAGACATTCAGGCGCCGGAAAGCCTGTCCGTTACCGCCGTACTGTGGGGTGGGACTCATGGAGCACCAGACCGTTTCTATACAGCTGGTGGTAGCCGCCAGTAAAGATCCATAGGCCATATCCTCGGGGCGCTGATAACTAGCGCGCTGCCAGCCAAGCTCCACACCGGTTTTAATGCGATGCTCTACAGCCCCTGTATACAGGGTATCCCAGTCCATATTCGACTTATAACTGACACTGCGCTGCTGTTGTTCAATATCGCCCCAGCTACCTTCTGAGCTTAAATGTGTTGCATCCGTTGCCAATGGATTACTCCAGTTTTTTTCCGGTGACCAACGCCAGCCGCGGTAATAATCGGTAAGCGTTTCACGTGAGTTTTCCAGGTCACTAAAACCAAAAGTTTGCGAAAGGACGCCCGACTGCAGTGTCCAGTCTACTTTGACGCTAGCACTATAGCCGCCGGAAACTATGTGTGTATCGGTATTTTTTCCGTTGGCGATAAAGTACAAATTATCCTGTGGTGCGTGGGTAAGCGAGGCATCTACGACCAGGTTTTCGGTTGGTGTCCAGTGAGATTTAAGGAAGTAATTATCAATGCGGCGCTCCTGGTCTTTTTGCCCCCCGCCCGCCGGTGATGCATAGGTATCAGGATTGTAAAGTTTCAGAGGAATGGTCGAATCCTTGCGTGAAAAGCTGAACAGCAGCCCCAGTTCATCATTTACAGGACCTTCCAGGGTTGCACGTGTTATCCACTTACTGAACTCAGGTTGTCGCAGCGCTGATGTCGAGTTTTCCATATCGGCCAGTTCGCTTTCGTGAATATGATATTGCGTCCAGGAGTCATTGGTATGCTGCAGGGATATTTTTCCGGAGAGGCGGTCTGCTGGTCTGCGCGAGGTCACATTAACGACCCCACCATTGAAACCACCAAACTCTGCGCTGACATTGCTGTCAAAAACTTCAATACTGTCTACTAAATCCGTGTCCAGAGCTATCCCCTGACTACGGCCTGGCACATCGGTCATACTCAACGCGTTATCACTAACTGGATCCAGATCATTATTGATGGAAATGCCATCCAGTAAAAATGAATTTTGCCAATAAACGGCTCCGTTAATACTGATATTGGCGGGTCTATTTCTCCCGGGGTTTTACTGCTGAGCTGCGTGTCATCAAACTGTACACTGGGGTTAAGCTTAAGCACGCTGGTTATATCACCATTACCACCAGGCAGTGCCTCGATTAAGGATTTATGGTAGGTTTCTGTTCCCTGATCCAATGATTCAAGCGCTCCAGCCTCGACTCGCATTGACGGCAAAAGGTGCTTATCAGCAGCAACCACAACTGTAGTCAGTAACATCGTACTTGCGGTAACCACAAGCAGTAGACTTCGACGTGTATAACCAGTACACATAGTTTAATTTCCAGAAAATCCCAACAGGGATAATGTGATTGAATCTGGCTGGCACGAGAAAAACAGCTCTCTGGCTGGCTGGTTAGTAAACCTAACGGGTTATCAAACTTCCAATAAAACCTAGGATGCTTTTAATTTTCTATGTCCCTCTTTAAGATGAACGAAGTCTATCAACTCATCACCTGATACAGTAAATGCCTGCCCAAAGCCTTTGACATATAAACCTTTTTCAGGAATCAAACGATACAAATGAAAGTCACCTAGCTGAGATAAGTTATCAATAATATTACCCTGCCGCACACGCAGTGCATCAATGCCCTGTTGCCATTCCTGACTATCTCTGGATACTTCATTTGCCACAGCATCAAACGTCAGGCGCTTACGCGCGTAGATTTGACGTGTCTCACTTTCATCCTCTATCAACATGATTGATACACGATTACAGAGTTGTAAATTCTGGCCATGCCGCGCAATTTCACTAACCAGCACATAATATCCATCCTTCTGTAACGCGAAGGGAGCGTAGCTGACATTAGGATTAGCCGCTTGGTCCAGCGTAGCCATCACCAGTGTTTTACGGCTATCTCTAAATACCCTGACCTCTGGTAAAAGACGTTCTTGTAAATGGCTCTGATCTTCATTCATTGCGTTTCTCCGGTAACCGTTATAAGTTCTGTTATAAGTTCTGTATCACGCAACCTCGGCAGATGGCGCGGTAATCACAAGTGGCCACCCACCGGGGTGTTCCATTACATCAATAGGATAGCGGTACACTTCACTGAGCAGGTCAGACCGCAACACATCTCTTACACAACCCTGGCAGGCTACTTTACCCGCACTCATCAGTAGAATTTTATCAGCATACTGAGCGGCCAGATTTAAATCATGTAGTACCACTAGCACCCCCATACCCTGCTGACGCACTTTTTGCTGCAGCACTGAAAACACCTGATGTTGATGACTCAAATCAAGGCTTGCAGTACATTCATCCAATAACAAATAGCGAGGCTGCGAAGCTGGCATCGACTCTAACTGTGACAAAACTCGTGCCAACTGCACTCGCTGCTGCTCCCCGCCAGATAGTGTAAGATAGTTTCGAGCGATCAATTGCTCGGCATCAAACAGCGACAGCATATTCACTATATGGGCCCGCCGCTCTGACCGGAGCATAGGGTGACGTATACCGGTTTCAATCACTTCTTCGACCGTGAAAGCAAAGTTCAACTGCACACTCTGTGGCATTACAGCTCGGTACTGTGCCAATTCGCCGGTAGTCCAGTGACTTAAGCGCCGTCCATGCAGTGCCACCTGATGCTGCAAACTGACAACATCACCACTCATCACCTTGAGCAAAGTAGACTTGCCCGCACCATTCGGCCCCAGAACGGCCAGCATCTCGCCAGCGGGTATAGCTAACGAGATAGAGTCGAGGAGTTTTTTGCCCTCTATCCTCAGCGTTAATTCATATCCGGACAACATTCAGAAACCCACCCTTGCACGTTGCTGTAACAAAAGCCATAGGAAGAAAGGACCACCAATCGAAGCCATCATCAACCCAATAGGCAATTCTGCAGGTGCAATAAGTAGCCGGGCAAAAATATCTGAAGCCACTACCAGTAGCGCTCCCATCACGGCACTCAGGGGTAACACCCAACGATGGTCCGGACCGGTGAGTAAACGCACAAGGTGCGGTGCCACCAATCCTACAAAACCTATCACACCGCTGACCGCAACAGCAGCCCCTACCGCCAGTGCAGTCAGGGCTATGACGATAGTTTTCATGCGTTTTACATCGAAGCCCATATGCGTACTGACACTTTCGCCCATCAAAAAAGCATTCAGTGTCCGGGAATACAAAGGCAATAAAATGCACGCCAATAGAATGGGTACTCCAGACATGGCTACATCTACCCAAGAGGCGCTGGCCAGTGAGCCCATCGACCAGAAAGTGAGGGTGCGCAGCTCTTCATCAGACGCGTAATAGGTCATAATGCCTGTAGCCGCGCCGGCGATCGCATTGATGGCAACACCGGCTAACAACATGATGGCAACATCGGTACGTCCGTCACGGGTTGCCACCCGGTAGATTAATGCCGTTACCAATATCCCACCGATAAAGGCAGCCAACGGCAATGCGAAGTAACCCCATAAGACCACCCACTGCTGCAGATAACTGCCACCCAGCACGATCACCATAACGGCCGCCAGGGCAGCGCCACTGGATACGCCAACCAGGCCAGGGTCTGCCAGCGGATTACGAAAAAGCCCCTGCATAGCGGCTCCGGCAATAGCAAGGCCAGCACCAACGATCGTACCAAGAACGACACGTGGTAAACGAATATCAATAACAACCAGGGCAGCCTGCGCATCATCCAGCAAACCGCCAAGTACACCGTAGACCTGCCAGACACTTAGCGTCATAGCCCCCTGTGTCAAGGCAACACTGAGCGTTATCAGCAACGCCAGCACCAACAGCCAGGCCGCCAGTCGCGGTGAGCTTATAACTCGCGGCATCAATTCTGCTCTCCTGATCCCGCCAGACCGACAGAGTTTTCAGGAGCCAGGCTATTCACCAGAGTGTTGAGACTTTCAGGCAATTCCGGACCAAAATTGAGCCAGCGTGGATCGATGACCATGACGCTGCCAGCCTGCCCTGCTTGCGTACGACTGATAGCGGGATCAGCCAGGACCCTATCTCGTCCGCCGCCCATCACTTCAGCATTTTCCAGAGTCAGAATTAAATCTGGATTAGCCTCTATCAGTGCTTCAGCAGACACCGTCTGATAGTTTTCAACGCTGTCACTAAAGGGATTAATCAGACCGGCCAGCCTCAAAAATGCATCTGCCCGGCTTCCTTTTCCCGCCACCATCATGCTGCTGTTACGAACACCCATGACAAAGATTGCACGGACCTGTTTCGAATGATTAGCCCTCAAGCGTGATATCACACGATCAGTTTCATCAGAAAATTTTTGTATTAGCGCATCACCCTCCCTGGACACCCCGAGCGCATCAGCCACTTCAGCAATTTTATACTCAACACCCGATACCGAGTAACTATTTGGGATCACACGGATATTCACACCCGCCTGTTGCAATTGATTCAGTACTGATTCGGGCTTTGCATCCGCCGTCACAAGAATCAGATCCGGCCTTAAGGACAACAAGCCTTCAGCCGACAGCTGGCGCATATAACCCACATCGGGCAATGCCTTTACTTCCTCCGGCCAGGTGCTGGTAGTGTCGCGACCCACCAACCGATGCTGCTGCCGCAATGCATAAATAATTTCAGTAATAGAGCCATCGACTGAAATCACACGCTGCGGCTCAGCGACTGCCAAAGAAGCCATGCCAACTGACAGAAAAAAAACCACTGAACAGCCTATGCGACGTAAATTAACGGGCATAACCCAACCCCTTAAGTCGATTAAAAGCCTGCAACTGATGTGCATGAATCAGACCCTGCGCATCACGACCCAGGTAGATTTTAAATACACAGGCACCGGACCGGTTATAGAACACGATAGCGTGCGCTTCTTTGCCTCGCAGAGGCTTGCTGAGCAATGCGATATTCGCTACGGCATTTAGCTTCAAATGCCCATGCATCTGCCCTGCCTCACCCATCAGGTTATAGTAGCCAAAACCCGGCTTACCTTCGGGCAAACTCCCCTTGAACTCAAATATTGAGCCGTCTCGTTCAACGATTGTAGTCACAGCTCCCCAATGTGAAACATCTTGAAGAATGGCTTCAGCCAGGTTTCCCTTAATCAGATAGACCATCTCGCCTGGCAAGGCTGATACCACAGCCCATTCACTAACCTTTAACTGCTCCGCCATTTCAACAGGGCGCAGTTGTGGTTTTTCCCGCATCAGCGTCTCAACCTGCTGAATAAGATTTTCCTGCATAATCATTTCCAGATTGTGATTCATCATATTCATAACCTATCCCTGCGCCCTCAGACTCAGAATTGATAATTAAAACTCACCTTGAAATTACGCCCCGGCTGGTATAAGCATCAACCACCTGTGAATCAGTGATTTTCAGGTCTCGCACATCAGCCCAATGGGTATAGCGCTCATCGGTCAGATTAAATACACCCGCCTGTAGTGAAGCATTTTGATTAATCTGCCAACCGGCCATCAGATCCGCGGTCGTAAAACTTCCGGGTGAGTAACCGTCGGCGTCAGGATTACGTTTTTTTGCCTGCGTATGCGTCAGCATCAGGTCGGCATAATATCCACCTTGCGCGTAGTGAAGACCGGCCAACACTTTGGCGGGATCAATGCTGGCCAAGGGCGTTTTACCCTCATCATCACGTCGATCACCACGGTGCCAGGAAAAACCGGCAGAAACGGCCCAGACAGGATCCAGTTGCCATCTGGCATCACCTTCAATACCTGTAACCTTGACCTTGTCACGGTTGATACTTTGAAAAGTCATAGGATCAGCGGGTGAACCCGTTCCACTGACAGACACGTTCTCTATAAAATTTTTATAGTCAGCACGAAACACACTGACGCTATAGCGCAACTGCTCATCACGTCCACGTAAACCTATTTCATACATGCGGCTGGTTTCAGCCTTCAGGTCAGGGTTAGCAATGGTTTGATAAGAAAAGAATGGGCTGCTCAGATTGGTAAACCCACTGTTTACATCTTGAGGAGTAGGAGCCCGGAAGCCTTCAGCATACTGGGCAAACCAGTTCAGCCGTTGTGACTGCTGCCAGACAATGCCGAGTTTGGCTGACACCGCACTATTCGCCAATGACTCCGGCGCCAAACCACGATAGTGAGGATCATCTGCTTGCGGATCCAGCTTGTAACTGTCGTAGCGAAGACCCGGAATAATGCGCCACTGACCCAGGGCTATCTCATCCTGAACAAACACCCCTAACAACTGATAATCGGTATCTGGAAAAGGCTTATCCGGAAAATCGGTTCCTGCCGGCGTGCCAAGCCGCATGGCTTCGACATCTGTCTGAGAATAATCCAGCCCATAATGCAAGGTGTGAGTAGCAGTACCTTGCTCTATCTGACTTTCAAATACTGTATTAACACCCTGCACTAACTCACTGTATTCATTATCACGCGTCCGATCTCCATTGCTGCGACGCTCATCACTGAATTGACGCTCACTGCTATCTTGCTGATACAAACTGATACGCGCCATGCGCAAAAAACCAGGATTTACAGGCTGATACAGATAATCGATCTTATGCAGATCACGACGTACTCGATCATCAGCATTCAAAGCGGTTACTGTGCCACTTACGCCAGTCAAAACATCCGTATCCGTATCTCGATCAATCATCTCAGCGGTAAATTTCAGCTGATGTACCTCATTGATATCCCATACCAGTTTACCCAACCAGTAATCACTATCGATCTGCTGCGGGTTTGACAGGGTTCGGGAACTTCCAACCCCGGCTGTTTTACCCTGATTGCGCAGTTGCTCGGCATCCCTTACTGTGTAGAGCAGCATGGCTGAGACCTGTTCATTTCTCGCCGCCACCGAGGGCGTGGCAAACCAGCTTCTGTTTTCTGAAGCATAACCGGTTCTGATATTGAACTGCTGATCCTTACCCAGCGTCAGCAGATCTTCAGGGTCTTTGGTCACAAAACTGACAGCTCCGGCCAGACCTTCACTGCCGTATAAGGTTGAGCTGGGCCCTCGAAGAATTTCAGCCCGACGATAACCCTCAGGCTCCAGGTAGTTAGCGCGACCGGTTACAATCGGACCAAAGCTGTAAAGCGCTGGCAAACGAACGCCATCGGTTTGAATGGTTACCTGATTCCCTTCAAGGCCGCGAATATTGATGCCTTCATTCCCACCCCTACCGACACTGCTGAATGTTGCACCGGCTCGCATAGGTTGAGCACGAACAGACACGCCGGTTTCATAACGCAACATATCCTGCACATCGGCAGCCTGCTGCTTCTGCACATCGTCTTCTGTGATAACACTGACAGTGTTGGCTACATTCAGCACATCCTGCTCGGTATGCGAGGCGGTAACCGTTAACTCTTTAAGGGATGCCTTCGATACCTGATGTACTGATGCTTCAGCCAGAGCGTAACCTGACATTGCAAACCCAACTGCCAAAGCCAGCAGTTGGCGTGGAAAATAAACTGTGTAGCTCATAACGTTATCACCCATATAATAGTCACCCACCTGAATGAGAGAGAAAGAAACATCAGATAGGGATTTGTGAAGGCAGCAAAAACATCGAAGCACACAAGGCGCTTACGCCGATGCAAACAAATTCAAACCAATAGTTATTCATGTTTTGGCTCCGTGGATAGCATCAAAAGATGTCATCCGCGTGAGCTGGCTGCCTGAGGGCACTGGGTCGCTGGCATTACGCGTCGTTGATTGGGATTGCTAGTACCAGGTACTTATTTGATCCGTACTACTTGGTCAGTATCAGTTTTCCATTTTTCGTCCGTGATAAACGATAGACTTCATTTTCATGCACTATCTCGAGTCGTCCATTACCTGCCAGCAGCTCCTCGCTGGATATCCTTGGTGAACTTCCATGACTGCCAATGAGTGGGGCAGCCTTCTTTTGTTCAGCCTTGACCTGCACTGATGGTTGATTGCTCATATAAGCTCCTTAATACTAACGATAACAATTATCGTTACCATCAAGCCGTTTGTCAACACAGTTTAGTGATTAAGTGCTATTATTTATCTGGATAAAACAGACAACCCAACTGATCGGACTGACATTATGAAAGGTGATAAATCCGTAATTCAACAACTCAACAAGGTACTAACCTGTGAGTTAACCTCAATTAACCAGTTCTTTCTGCACGCCAGAATGTTCGGCAACTGGGGGTTTGAAGCACTGAATGAAAAGGCGTATAAAAAGTCCATCAAGGACATGAAACAAGCCGACAAGCTTATAGAGCGTGTACTCTTACTGGAAGGGCTTCCCAACCTACAACACCTTGATCGTCTTCGCATTGGTGAAACTCCGGAAGAGATGATTAAAGCGGATCTGGGTTTTGTATCAGACCAACTGACACTGCTAAAAACAGCTATACAAATTTGTGAAACCGAGCAGGATTATGTCAGCCGTGAGCTGCTTGAAGAAATCCTGGAATATGAAGAAGATTATCTGGACTGGCTGGAAACCCAGCTGCAACTGATCGATAGTATCAGCATAGAAAACTACCTACAGTCCATGACCTGAACAATGAACCGAACGGAGATAGAGCATGAAAGGCAATCCTGATGTTATTGACGCGCTAAACAAATTGATGGGTGGCGAACTCGCTGCCATGGACCAGTATTTTATACACTCAAAGATGTACGAAGACTGGGGGCTATCCAAACTACATGAGCGTATTGCGCATGAGTTTGATGATGAAAAAAACCACGCCGGCATGCTGATCGACCGCATTCTCCTTCTTGGCGGCCAACCCGACCTGTCAACTCGCGGGCCAGCAATATAGGGGCAACCGTACCGGAGATGCTGCAGTTTGACCTGAATCTTGAATACGAAGTCACCCTTCAGCTCAAATCCGCTATTGCACTGTGTGAGACAGCGCAGGATTATCAAAGTCGCGACATGCTACTTACGCTATTGAAGGATACAGAGGAAGATCATGCCCACTGGCTTGAGCAGCAACTCGGGCTGATAGAAAAACTGGGGCTGCAGAATTATTTACAGTCGCAAATCTGATCCACAAACAAGACTAAAAAAAATTATAGATTTTTTCTTCAAAGCAATTGCAAACGATAACGCTTTGCATTACCATGAAGATTCATTGACAGGTTGAACTCGTGCTTAACCGCACTACAGTTCATGTGCTCTCAGCACGTTAGGCCGTAACACAGCTCAAACTGTGTTACGGTTTTTTTTCGCCAATCGCTTGAATATCAACGCAGATAATCGCCCAGGCATACACAAACCAACACCTTGGGACTTAACATTATTTTGAAAAAAGAGATGTCTTACAGAAAGGAAAATGAACAGGGAAATGAGGATGGGAACAGAAATTCAGTGCTCTTCCATGAGCATCAGGAGGCAAAACCTAACAGGCAGCCGCATCTACAAAGTCGCAACTAACATCAGGTTGTGATTGCGTACGCAACATATCACGGGCCAGGCAAACACACTTGCCACAGCAACTACCCACCTGAAGTGAACGATTCAAATCACGCACGCTCGTCGCCCCACTATCAATTGCCTGATGCACTTCACGTTCAGTAACACCATTACAGATACAGACATACATCAGCAAGCCCTCTAATCTAATCAATCTCAACACAAATGATAACGCTTATCATAAATATTACAAGAGATTTTTATCCTTCCTGATTTTTTTTAAAAATACTATGACTGCTATTGATAATAGTTATCATTACGACTAATGTAAGCTTATTGAAATGAATTATCCGGGAGAATCAGAGGATGGATGAACAAGCAACTGACCTGTCTGAATACCTGTCTCAACATCATGAAGAGTTGAATGCCTATCTTTCAGGGTTATTCGGATCCGCCAATTTTGCTAATGAGATTACCCAGGATCTGTTGTTTTACCTGTGGAACTCACCCGTAAAACTCTGTGTAGGCAACCCGATGGCACAACTGCTATCCATGGCAAACCGGCTGGGACAATACAGAAAGCGGCAACGCATCAGCACTGGTTTGTATATACCCCAAAGGCAACCACGCACGCCTTCTGTGCTTAATTATTAAGGATACATACGTGATGAAACCACAACAGCGCTGGTCCCAAGGTAGTATAGACGATGATCTGACCCCTGAAACACGCTTATTGGGATGGCTTCACCAAAGACATCAGACACTGATAGTCTGGGCAGGAATATCTTGCACGGTACTTCTCGGCTCCACTATTCTGTGGCTTATATAAGCTTTTTAATGTGCTTTACTACTTCAATGCAAAATTATGAGGGTTGCCAACCCCAGGAAAGACAAAAAGCCTGCAACATCGGTTACCGTTGTCAGAATGACAGCCCCTGATAGAGCCGGATCGATCTTCAGCTTTTTCAACAGCAACGGAATCGTAATACCGGCCAGGTTGGCAAGTGTCATATTCACGAGTATTGCAATTGAAATGACCAGAGATATCTTTGGATCACCAAACCAGAGGTGAGAGATCAGGCCAACGACCAGTGCCAGATAACCCCGTTGGTCAACCCCACCCATAACTCTTTATTGAATAGCCAGACCTTGTTATTACCGGCTATCTGCCCCAGCGCCATACCGCGTATCACCACTGTCAACGTCTGACTCCCGGCAATGCCGCCCATACTGGCAACGACAGGCATCAACACGGCCAGAGCCACTACCTGTTCCAGTACGGCCTCAAACTGACCAATCACGGCCGCGGCCAGAAAGGCTGTCGCCAGATTAATACCCAGCCAGATACCCCGACTTTTGGCACTCTGAAGAATAGGGGAAAATAACTCTTCCTCATCACTGACACCAGACATGTGCTTTAAAGTCATGTCGGAATCATCCTGAGTAATTTCAATAATATCGGCAATGTTCAACTGCCCTACCAAGACCCCCTCAGCATTGGTTACCGGCGCGAAATAAAGTTCCCTGGCCTGAGCACTGAAGCGGCGTCATTGACCTTCATAGTGTCATTCAGGGTGAAGGCCTTGTACATGAACTCATCTACCAGCGAATCCTGATTCTGTTTAACCAGATCAATCAGGGTAATCGTACCCAGCAGGCGCTTATCCTTATCTGTCACCATAATTTCCTGTGACTCATCATCCAGCAACTTATGAATACGTACAAAGCGCTGTACGGCTTCCAGAGTTACGCCCTGCTTGACATTGACGGTTTCCGGGTCCATGTAACGACCAACGGTATCTTCGTCATACGCCTGGAGCACCTCCACCTGAGAGCGGATAATCTCGTCAAGTGACTCATAGACCTCTGTTTTAAGGTGGTCTTCGACTACATCAAGTACTTCGGCTACTTCCTGCGCATCCAGTCCTTTGACCAGCTCAGTGACATCAGCCACCGACATATCGGTCATGTACTCTGTACGGATATCCTCAGCCACTTCAGCCAGCACTTCACCGAGCTGGCTATCCGGTACGGCTAACCAGATCTGATGGCGTTGATTGGCAGGGAAGGATTCCAGCCAGCGCGCAAGATCAGCAGATTCTTTATCTTCCAAGGCACGACAAAGACCTGAGTGATCCTCAGCTTCAATCAATGCCTGCAAATAAACCAGCTGCTCTTCAGCTGATGAAAACTGCGTTCCTTCGTGCATGAAAACCCTCTATCTACACAAAACTGATTGAAGTGGAATGCTGTATTCCAGCATTACGACCAGAAGCTCCGCTGACTGCTATAGCTCAGGAGGAAACCGTTTCACGATACCAACTGGTGCCTTCACGACTGTCTTTCAACACCACGCCTTGATCAAGAAGCGTCTGTCTGATCCGATCAGCACCTGCATAGTCCTTGTTGTCCCTGGCTTGTTTACGTGCATCTATCAAGCTTTCGATCTCTGCCGCACTGATCTCACCGGCTTTATCTTCCCCCTTGAGGAACTGATCCGGACTCTGCTGCAATAACCCCAGCACTCCGGCAAGACGTTTCAGCTCCCCTGCCAGATGCGGCAGTAATGCAGACTGCTCACGTTTTGCGCTATTCAATTCATTCACCAGCTCAAATAACACCGCCAGCGCTTTCGGAGTATTAAAATCATCATCCATCGCCTCACAAAAACGCTGCTGGTAGGCTGGATTAACCCCCTGTGGTTCAGCGGCAAGCTCAACACCCTGCAGTGCCTGATAGAAACGCTCCAGGGCAGAACGCGCCTCAGTCAAGCTGGATTCTGAATAATCGATATAGCTGCGATAATGTGCACTGGTTAGAAAATAGCGCACCACTTCCGGGTTATAGGCTTTCAATACGTCACGAATGGTAAAAAAGTTATTCAACGACTTGGACATTTTTTCCTGATTCACCCTGACGGCACCCGCATGCATCCAGTAATTGGCATAGGTACAATCATTGGCCGCTTCGGACTGGGCTATCTCATTTTCATGGTGTGGAAACGGCAAGTCCGGCCCGCCACCATGAATATCCAGGGTGGTGCCTATGCAGCAACGCGACATGGCTGAACACTCAATATGCCAGCCCGGACGCCCATCTCCCCAGGGGGAGGACCAACTGATCTCGCCAGCCTTGGCCGCTTTCCAGAGCACAAAATCCAGTGGGCTTTCTTTCAAGGCATCAACTTCCACACGCGCACCTGAACGCAGCTCTTCGATCTGTTGACCACTGAGCTTGCCATAGCCATCAAACTTCTCGACACGGTAATATACATCACCATTGTCAGCCCGGTAAGCAAAGCCTCTATCAATCAAGTCAGTGATAAACACAATGATATTATCCATGTGCGTGGTGACCCGCGGCTCATGGTCCGGGCGTAACACTGACAGGGTCTGTTCATCCTCATGCATTGCGGCGATCATCCGCTGAGTCAGATGTTCAACGGTTTCGCCATTTTCGGCCGCCCGGCGCATGATTTTGTCATCCACATCGGTGATATTGCGGACGTAGTTGACCTCCCAGCCAGACCAGCGTAAATAGCGGGTGATCACATCAAACGACACCATCACCCGTGCATGCCCAATATGACAATAATCATAGACCGTTACACCACACACATACATGCCGATTTTCCCAGCTTGCAAAGGTTCAAAGGGTGTTTTGGAACGTGTCAGGGTATTGTATATCTGTAACATGCTATGCACTCTTGATCTTGATATGGCCTCTGACTGCGACACAGCCAGAGCACGGATTATATAGGATACAGGTTAACCCAAGGTTAATTCAGTCGGATAATGCCAAGCTGCGCCCGGCCCAGCAGACTGGTCTCACGCGTGACGACGAGATCACCCTCATGCCACATAATAGCTTCCCACTGCCCCATCGGGTTAAGCTGATGATAACTGGCTTGACTCCAGTCTGGCTGTCCGTCTGTGACCGGTAACAACCAGATAAACGCGGATGTATTTAAAAACCCCAGCCGATAGCCAATTAATGCCAGTTGCTGTGTTTGCGGATTATAATCTGCGCCGGTAATCAGACCTCGGACTGGATACTCGGCATGACTGATAGCCTGCTGAGCCTCAGCATGCTTGTTCAGACGATACAGGCGGGTGTTATTGTTCTGCCAGTTCTTGGTTAGCAGCCAAAGTTCATCACCTACTACTGTCAGCGCTTCACAGTCATTATTATGAGCACGCAGATTACGCTCAGGCTGCGTATCGGCCAGGCGAACATTGAGCCGTTGTGAAGCCACCACACCACGATCCCGAGCCGCATCCAGCTCATCCCAGGCTACTTTATAAATCTGAATCCAGATCCGATCACCCAGGTTATTGCCGCAATCAGCAATATAGAGGTAATCATCATCCTGAGCCAAGGCTTCCCAGTCGTGATTGACTGATTCCAGCGGATGTACGCGACGGTTAATCTGCTCACCCGAGGCACTCAGCTCAAATAACATGGCATCATTACCGCTATCGTTATGCGTCCAGACATGTCCATTGCGATAGGCCAGACCTGAGCTTTCATTAACGGCGTCCGCTAATCCGGCCAGCGCCTCGATGGTTAAACGATCTGGCAGTTCAGGATAAGCCTGACTGACAACCGCCTCGAAGGGGTCAGATTCAGCGTTTGCCTCAAACGGCTCAGAAACAAACGCCTCATCTGACTCACCGGAATCGACCGGATCGGGCTTAATTGCCGGTTCTGCACAGGCTATAAGCCCGAGCTGAACAGCCACAAGCAGAATCAGACGCCAACTCATCAGCCTTTCTGAATCTTCGCCCAGGAGTCACGCAGAGTAACGGTACGATTGAACACCAACTGATCAGGCGTTGTGGCTTTATCTACGCAGAAATAGCCCAAACGCTCAAACTGTAAATTGGTTTCGGCTACCGCTGTTGCCAGCCCAGGCTCAGCACGACAACCAGTTAATACCACCAGAGATTCAGGGTTAATGTAATCCAGGAATGTTTTCTCTTTATCAGCTTCCGGATTGGCTTCTGTAAACAGACGATCATACAGACGCACCTCACAGGCCACTGAGTTATCTGCATTCACCCAATGAATCACGCCATTGGCTTTATAACCCTCAGGATTGGCACCTCGGGTGGCTGTATCATAGCTGCACTTAAGCTCAACAATCTGCCCTGAAGCATCCTTGATTACTTCCTCGCAACGGATCACGTAGGCACCACGCAAACGCACCGCCTCGCCTGCAGCCAGGCGCTTCCACTTACGTGGCGCCACCTCTTCAAAGTCTTCCTGCTCGATGAGCAAATTACGGCCAAAGCTCACTTTACGGCTACCCATCGTGTCATCTTTCGGGTGTGCGGGTAATTCGAACCACTCCTCTTCCCCTTCCGGGAAGTTGGTAATGGTCACTTTCAACGGCTGTGTCACACACATGGCGCGTGGGGCATTGGCATCGAGGTCATCGCGAATGGCTGATTCCAGCATCGCCATATCCACCACACCATTGGAACGGGTGACCCCGATCATGTCACAGAAATTACGAATAGCTACCGGCGTATAACCACGACGACGCAGACCGGAAATCGTTGGCATACGTGGATCATCCCAGCCGCTGACATGCTGCTCATCGACCAGTTGCTTGAGTTTGCGTTTACTGGTGATGGTGTAGTTCAGATTTAACCGGGCAAACTCATACTGGCGCGGAATCACCGGTACTGGAAGGTTGGCGATCAGCCAGTCATATAATGGCCGGTGATCTTCAAACTCCAGGGTACAGATGGAATGAGTAACCCCCTCTAACGCATCAGACTGTCCATGAGCAAAATCATAAGAAGGATAAATTTTCCAGCTATCACCACTTTGGTGATGGTGCGCATGACGAATACGATAGATCACCGGATCACGCAGATTGATATTCGCTGCCGCCATATCAATTTTAGCCCGCAGCACACAACTGCCTTCAGGTAGTTCGCCGGATTTCATCTGTGCAAACAGTGCCAGATTTTCTTCAACTGTGCGTTCCCGATATGGACTATTGCACCCCGGCTCCGTCAAGGTGCCACGGTATTCGCGCATCTGTTCCGCATTCAGGTGGTCCACATAGGCTTTGCCTGTGTTGATCAGGTGTACCGCCCAGTCATGCAACTGCTGAAAGTAATCCGAGGTGTAACGTATCTTGCCAGCCCACTCAAAACCCAGCCAGCGCACATCTTCAACAATTGAGTCGATATACTCCTGACTTTCCTTCTCCGGGTTAGTGTCGTCAAAACGCAGATTACACTCCCCGCCGAACTTTAATGCCGTACCAAAGTTCAGGCAGATGGATTTGGCGTGACCTATATGCAGATAACCGTTCGGCTCTGGCGGAAAACGGGTAGTGACTTTGCCATCATTAAGGTTGTTCTGCAGATCCTGTTCAATGATCTGATGAATAAAATTAGTGGGCTTTACGCTGTCATGCTTGGTCATAGGGGCAACTTATACTGGCTGATGAAACGGATAGCGGTTCAGCTATCACTGACATTAACCGACTATTATAAACTGACTGCAGCTGCTAAAGCACGGCCCAGCGTAGCCGATTGAACATTAAAACGACTGAAAATTGTATTAGTTGAGATGCAGCAAACTTCTACTTGCGTATAATAGTGGCCTTACTCAGCACAACAGGATTTAAACGATGATCATTTTGCACACTAACCACGGCGACATCACCCTTGAACTGAATCATGAAAAAGCGCCTAAAACAGCCGCTAATTTTGCATCCTACGTGGAAGATGGCTTTTATAACGGCGTTATTTTTCATCGTGTCATCGATGGCTTTATGATTCAGGGTGGTGGATTTGAACCCGGTATGCTGCAAAAAGACACCAAAGACAGCATCGAAAATGAAGCCGACAACGGCCTGACCAATGATACCGGCACCATCGCCATGGCCCGTACCATGGACCCTCATTCAGCATCAGCCCAGTTCTTTATCAACCTGTCAGATAACAGTTTCCTTAATCACACCGCCAAAACCTCTCAGGGTTGGGGTTATGCCGTGTTTGGTAAAGTGATCGAAGGCATGGATGTTGTTAATAAAATCAAACAGGTAAAGACTACTTCTCGTGCAGGCCACCAGGATGTTCCGGCTGAAGACGTTATCATTGTCTCAGCTGAGATCGTGGAAGCGCCGAACGCCGAGTAATCCATCAATTTATGTCGTTAATACTGATATCTGATATCCACCTGCAGCCCGGCCGACCGGATTTATCGGCCGGGCTCAGCCGCTTCCTCGACAACCTTGATCGCGATTGCCAGCAGCTTTACCTGCTGGGCGATCTGTTTGAATACTGGATAGGTGATGACGCCCCCCTGCCAGGAGCTGAACAACTGGCCGAGCAGTTGCGAGGTTTGAGTGATCGCGGCATGCAGTTGTTTTTTCAGGCGGGTAACCGGGACTTCCTGGTGGGCCAGCAATGGCTCAAACAGGCTGGCACGCAACTACTGCCGGAAGCCTTTAAGCTACGCTTTCCTGACGGCGTGATGACGTTACTGATGCACGGTGACCAGCTCTGCAGCGATGACACGGCCTATCAGACGTTTCGCCAACAGGTTAGAGATCCGGCCTGGCAACAGGCATTTTTACAGAAATCAGTGGATGAGCGTATCGCCATTGCCGAACAACTGCGGATGGAAAGTAAAAAACAGGGTGCCGCAAAAGCTGAAGCGATCATGGATGTCAGCCCCGCTACGGTGCAACAAGCCATGGAAAAAGCCGCCGTCAGTCGCCTGATCCACGGCCATACGCACCGCCCGGCTGTTCACCCACTGGCACTCACCAGCGGCACGGCCGAGCGCATGGTACTCGGTGACTGGGATAAACAAGGCTGGTATATCAAGGCCGATACTCGCGGCACCCAATTGATCTCTTTCGAGATCTGATCCGGATTCTGGCGTGTAGCTATTGCAACGCTACCGGGGTTCCGCTGTGAAAGCGGAACTCCTCATCCTCAGCTTCAATCAACTCCCGCTCGACTTCACAGAAAAAGGCGATGCGTTCATCAATCGGTTCGCCCGCATATTCACGTGCCAGGTGCAGATAATCCTGATAGTGACGTGATTCGGACTTCAACAGAGAACGGTAGAACTTTCCCAACTGCTCATCTAAAAAAGGCGCCAGCTTGGCGAAGCGCTCACAGGAACGCGCTTCTATCAAAGCACCGATAATCAGCACATCGATCAGCCGCCCCGGCTCTGATGTTCTGACATGCTTTCTCAAACCGCCGGCATAGCGTGAAGAGGATAAATGGTCATACACCATCCCCCGCTCCTGCATGATCGCCAGCACCTGCTCAAAGTGAATCAACTCTTCCCGCGCTAACCTGGACATCTTATTCAGCAGATCAGGACGATCCACATAACGAAACATCAACGTCATCGCGGTGGATGCGGCTTTCTTTTCACAGTGCGCATGATCGGTCAACAGCAAGCAGAGATTTTCTGGCTTTACGGCTTCATCGATCCAACGATCAGGGGTTGCACAAGGAAGGAACTGGTGAATTTCATCAAGGGCGGTCATTATGATCCTGCGGTTGGTATTTCCGAAAGGCCAGTATTATAACCTTGCGGAAATACGCAATCCAACTAAGAAATCATTTTGACCTTATTTTTGACATGGCTTTTTTAACTAAAGGCAGTCCCAGTGATAACAAGGCTATCAGCAACAAGGTTAGTGATATGGGTTTTTCAATAAATACACCCCACTCTCCACCAGAGATTTGCAGGGCTCGTCGCATAGATTCCTCCATCAAGGCACCAAGAATTAGCCCCAGGATAAGTGGTGCGGCTGGAAATCCATGCAAACGCATCGCCAAGCCGATCAAACCAAACACCAGCAACAGTATTAGATCAAAGCTACTGAAGCTCAGACCATAGACCCCCACCATACAAAAAATCAGTATGAGCGACAGCAACAGTGGACGAGGTGCATCCAGAATACGCGCTATATAAGGAATCAATGGCAGATTCAGCACCAATAGGAAAATATTACCAATATACATACTGGCAATAACCCCCCAAAACACATCCGGACGCTGCTCCAGCATCATCGGTCCCGGTGTGACACCCATAACCAGCAGCGCACCCAGTAGCACCGCTGTAGTACCTGAACCTGGTACACCCAGAGTCAGCAAGGGTACAAACGACCCACCACAAGCGGCATTATTGGCTGATTCTGGTGCAGCCACCCCTTTGATATTACCCTTACCGAAAGTATCGCCATCTTTAGCTATGCGTTTTTCCATGCTGTAGCCCAAAAACGAGCCTATGGTGGCTCCAGCACCAGGTAATACACCGGTAAAAAAGCCCAGCAACGAACTACGCCCTATAGGTGCCGCAATCTCTTTCACTTCCGACCGGGTCAGCCTAAGCGAACCGATTTCGTTACGTTTTTGAACTTTACCACCGCCTTTTAACAGCATGTAAAACACTTCAGCCAAGGCAAAAATACCCAAAGCTACTACCAGAAAATCGATACCCTCAATCAACTCTAAGCTATCGAAAGTATAGCGCTCCGTACCCGTCTGTAAGTCGATACCGACAATTGAAATCATCATGCCAACTATGGCGGCAATCAACCCTTTGGACAGTGATTTATCTGACAGACTGACCACAGCGGTTAAGCCTAATACCATCAGCGCAAAGTATTCAGCTGGACCAAAGCTTACCGCCACTTTAGATAGCAGCGGAGCGATCAGCATTAATCCGATAACGGATACTGTGCCACCGATAAAAGAAGCATAAGCGGCGATGGCCAGTGCTTTACCGGCCATCCCTTTTTGTGCCATAGGGTAACCGTCAAATGACGTAGCCACTGTGCCGGCAACCCCGGAGCATTCAGCAGTATCGATGAAGTCGAGCCCCCAAAAATTGCGCCATAATATACTCCCGACATCAAAATCAGGCCAGTTGCAGGTTGAGATTAAAAGTGATCGGTATCATCAGCGCCAGCGCACTAATAGGCCCTAATCCGGGCAGCATACCAATAATTGTGCCAGCAAACACACCGATAAATACATACATCAGGTTTACAGGGTCCAGCGCTATACTGAAACCAAAGATCAGGTTATTCAGGGATTCCATGATAGACCTTCTTATTATCTGAACTGGTAAGCATTAAAAGGGCAACACACCCTGAGGCAGGTAGATTCCCATGACCTTATTCATCAGCAAGTAAAGGGCCAGGACGACACCACCGGTTGTCAGCAAATTGATCCAGTGCTGGCGATATCCAAACCAAAATGCCAATCCAAAGCCAAGCAATGCAGAAGACAACAAAAAACCCAAAGGCTCAATCAACAACGCATAGGCCAGAACAGCCGCAGCAGCACCCATCACCTGGACAGCCGGTCGCTTCGATAGCGCGGCGTCCTCTGGTAAAAGCTCTGCAGCATCTGGAAAATCCACTTTGGTGGATGCTTGTTTGTCGAAAAAAAGCACGATGGACAATATCAATAATCCAACACCCAATATTTTTGGAAACGCATCAGAATCCACTGGGCGCGGTATAGGAAAAACCGGGATCTGAAAGGCCATCCAGATATAACCTAATGAAAAGACGAACAGAATTATTCCAATCAATTGATTAGCCGTTAAGCGTGCCATAGAGTCACCTTTTTATACGTCAGATAAATGCGTTGACTGCAATACGCTTCAGTCAACGCTGGCAATATGTCTAAGGTAACCTAGTTACGCAGCAGCCCCAGTTCACTCAGAACTGTCCGGAACTGTGTTAGCTGCATATCCAGAAATGCGCCGAACTCTTCGCTGTTCTGATAGGCATCCAACCAGCCGAGGCGTTCTGTTGCTTCTTTCCAGTCATCTGTTTCCATCATTCTGGCAAACAGATTTTCATAATAACGCAAGGCTTCTTCAGAGATATCCTTGGGTGCCATCACACCACGCCAGATATCAAAGGTGTAATCCAACCCTTGTTCCTTATAAGTTGGCACATCCAGACCCGGAATTCGTTCAGGTGAAGATACACCTAACGCACGTAATTCTCCGCTACCCAGTTGAGCTGAGGCCTCACCAGCACCCGTAATTACGGCTTCTACATGACCGCCTAACAAACTGGTCATGCTTCGCCACCCCCAGAAAAGGCAATATAGTTGACTGACGTTGCATTTATCCCTGCTGCCGCGGCAGCTCCGGCCATAGAGATATGATCCATTGAGCCTGCAGCTGAGCCACCACCAACACTTAAACGCGGATTTTCACTAATCGCATCAAATAAATCAGTAATGCTTTCATAAGGAGAATCTTTGGGCACCAGCACAATGGAGTAATCAGTGATCAGACGAGCTACGGGGGTAAAATCAGTATGATTAAAACGCGAAGTTCCTGCCAAAGGCACCAATATAATTGGAGGCTGGTGGCAAAGAGCTTGTGGTCGTTACCACTATCACGCGCTATCTGAGCCCAGGCAACTGCACCACCGCCACCTGGCACATTGATTGCTGCAAAGTTTTGATCAGCAAGGCCTTCTGTGCGTATTACATTTGCCGTGGTTCTAACGAGTGTATCCCAACCACCCCCGGGATTAGCCGGGGCAATAAATTCAACAGCTCGTGATGGTGTCCAGTCAGCAGCAGCTACACTGCCGATAAGACCTGTAGACAGCGTAATTGCAGTAGCCATCAACGTGAGGGTTTTGAGAGGTTTTTTTAATAGAGAATGCATAGAGCGCTCCGTTGTTTCTTATCATTTTATGGATAACCACGGATCAATCTAATTAGCTCGCTATTAGCTCACAACCTTGTGATCATAATTGATAAAAGCAGCATAAACGCCATTTTGCTCATTTTGTTCACGGGTACTGGAGAGCATGAATCATTAAGCCAGTAAATAACGTCGCTCAGGACGTCCAACCTCGCCATAATCCAATTCAGCCCTTACTTCACCTCGCGTTACCAGAAACTCCAAATAACGCCTGGCAGTTGATCGACTGACACCCGTCTGTTGCGCCAATGAGCTGGCTGTGTGCGCAACACCTGTGCCTAACCCGCCTTTAACTCGATCCAACGTAAGTGGATCAATCCCTTTGGGGAGTCGGCCTCCCTCTACCGGCACATAATCACTGCGAATCAACGCCCGATCCAGCATAGACTGTTCAAGTTCAGTATGTTGCTGCATCAATGCCCTTTCATCACCAAAGCGCTTCAGCATCTGCATCATCCGACTGCTCTCTATCGGCTTGATGAGGTAATCAAAAACACCTCCCCGAAGCGCCTCCTGAATGGTTTCAACTTCCTTTGCGGCTGTAACCATGACGATATCGAGAGCCCGATAACGTCGACGCAACTCCCACAGCAACTCCAGCCCTTTAACATCCGGTATATACGCATCCAGCAAAACCAGATCTGGCATGCACTCCTGTTGCTCCAAAAACTTCAGCGCTTCACTCGCCGTGTGACATATACCTGCCACAACAAAGCCATCAGCCTGATCAATAAACTGCCGGTTAATATCAGCCACACGAAAGTCATCTTCAATAATCAGCACTCGATATTCAGTCATTGATCTCCCGCCACATCTGCAATACTGATAAGGCTTTATCCAGGGTTACGACAAAACAGGCCCCGCCAAGCTCGCCCTCTTCAAGATAGATATTTCCTGCATAGCTATCCGTTATACGTTTGACTAAGGCCAAACCTATGCCACCGTGATTCCCAGATTTGGTTGAATACCCCTGTTGGATCAGTTGTTCCAGTGTGGTGGATTCAACGCCGGCACCATTATCTTCAACTTCAATCAACAACTGCTCACCCAGATCAGTAAAAAACAATCGCACTCTGGGAAGGGTGTCAGTCCTTTCCTCTGCTGCATCAAAGGCATTATCAATCAAATTGCTGAGAATTTTAAGTAAAGCATCCTGACCCTGTTGATGCAGCGTACTTTCGAGCGAACTGTCATTATCCATATCAAACTGTATATGCCGCAAACGCGCCTGATTCATCTTTGACAACAGCATGGCGCCTACAACCGGATTTTTAAGATGCTGCAGCACAAAGCGCACCTGATCCTGCTCGACCTGCCCTTCCTGGTGGATCAGTGCCAGCGCTTCATTAATTTTCTCCAACTGCAGCAGACCCGAGATTGTATAGAGTCGATTTGAAAATTCATGTGCCTGTTCACGTAAAAGATCAGCATCTGCATTGACCTGCTTCAGAGCCGCATTCAATTCGCGAATCTCTTGCTGACTACGAAAAGTGGACACGGCACCATCTACCTCTCCCTGAGGATTAAAAATAGGCACACGGTTTACGATTACTGATGTATCGCCAATCCAGAGTTCCTGATCAAACTGGCGTTTACCACTGGTTAGTACATCCTGAAGACGTGAATGTGGCACTAACTCATCCACTGGCATACCTTGAAATTCATGGTGCCCACTGATACCAAGTGTGCGCTGCGCTGACTGATTCAACAGGGTAATTCGACCCTCACGATTCACCGCAACAATACCCTCATGTATTGACTGAAGTATTGCTTCTTTCTCATTGATTAATCTTGCTATTTCATGCGGTTCCAAACCAAGAATAAGGTGTTTTATATGGGCCGAAATCCACACAGCACCGCCCAAACCCAGCAATACTGAGGTAGCAATCATCAGCCACCCCAGATAGAGCAAGCGCCCCACATCCTCAGATACCTGATCAACTAAAAAACCAACGGAGACCACACCGATTATATTCCCCTGTATATCCCTGACTGGAGTCTTTCCTCGCATAGCCTCCCCAAGCGTACCAGTTGCAAAAGAAATATAAGATTCACCGTAAAACAAGGCGGGTTCATTATCGCTGCCCACCATTTTCTGACCCAACCGTTCAGGAACCGGATGCGAGTAACGCACCTCATCGCGATTACCCACCACTACATATTCGGCACCAGTCTCCTGCCGAATACGTTCAGCAATTGACTGGATAATCATGGCTGGATCCTGGGTATCAAAAGCTGCAATCAATTCAGGTATCACTGCAACTGTTTTGGCCACACTTAAGGCGCGCAGTCCTATTTGCTCACTCAGAAGATCAGCTTTACTAAGGTTGAGATAAAGGCCCTGCATACCCAACATCAGAGCAATTAATGCACCGATTAACGCCAGAATGCGTGCACGCATAGTCAACATCTGATCCCTCCTTGATTAGCATACCGCTACTGATCAAACCATTATTTTAACCAGCACCTCTATAGCCCGAGCCATTTCCACATCATACTCCGCCTGAACTTTCAACAACTCACCATCAGGCAAAGTCAGACGAAGCTCCGCTGCATGCAACATCAACCGCTTCAACCCCATTGTGCGCATCTGTGCATTCGCTGCATCAACACCATACTTGGTGTCACCTATAATAGGATAACCACTAAACTGACTATGTACACGAATCTGATGGGTACGTCCGGTTAAAGGACAGGCCTCAACCAGCGTAGCCAGATCACCAAATCGGCGCAGTACCTGAAAATCAGTTATAGATTCTTTGCCATCTGGCTGCACCCGCACAATCCGCTCTCCAGATTTCAGCTCATCCCGTAACAAGGGTGCATTGATGCGTTGGCGACGGTTAGGCCACTTGCCACAGACAATCGCGTGATAGACTTTATGAATACGTTTCTCACGCAACCCCTCGTGCAGATAACGCAACATGCTGCGCTTCTTTGCTACCATAATGCAGCCAGAGGTGTCTCTGTCCAGTCGATGTACCAACTCAAGAAAACGCGCCTGGGGACGTATCTGCCGCAACGCTTCTATCAAACCATTATTGATACCACTGCCCCCATGCACAGCCAGCCCGGACGGCTTATTTATCACAATGAGTGCATCGGTTTCATACAGCACTGCCGACTCCAGATGCTCGGCCAAACTCCGCCCCACAGGTACAGGCTCATTTTGCTCTGGAACTCGGATAGGCGGAATCCGCAACTCATCTCCAGCATTGAGTTTATAGTCAGGCTTTACCCGCTTTTTATTAACACGGATCTCACCCTTACGCAGTATCCGATACACCAGGGTCTTTGGCACACCCTTGAGCTCGGTGCGTAAAAAATTATCGATACGCTGGCCATCCCTGTCATCAGCAACAGTAATAAAGCGCACACTGGGGCGAAGTGCTTGATCTTTGGTATCTGACATATTTTGATTCAGTCTCACTGATTGATGCGGTGTTGCTTTACTGATATATTCTACCGATGCTGCTAGCCGTTGGCTTTAGCTATTTTCGAATCAGGGCAACCGGTGACGTTTATATCTGAACTTTTTCAATCCATCGTTGCCTTTGTGCAAGTAGCATTAACTGATTTCATTTGAAATTAAAACAGAATTTGAAGTAACGCTTTCACCACCTTTGCAAGAGCGAGGGTCCGGTTGGAGGTGAAGATGCACGTTAACCCGGAAACTGCTTAAACGCAGACACAAGGCATATAGAATAACCACATTGGTTAACGTTTCCTTCACCGCCGACATGTTTGGCAGACACTGTCTGCCCTGCGGCTGCATTCGCCGATAGCGACAGCCGGTCACAAAGACTGGACTTTACTTACACCCGCTAGGCTCAAAGCGAACGGGGTGCAATGCGTTACGTTTTTGAGAACGCATAACAACATGAAAAGAATGCTGATTAACGCAACTCAATCGGAAGAGGTGCGTGTTGCACTTGTTGATGGCCAACGCCTGTATGATCTGGACATGGAATCGGATAGCCGTGAACAGAAAAAATCCAACATCTATAAAGCCGCATTACCCGGGTTGAACCCAGCCTTGAAGCGGCCTTTGTTGATTACGGCGCCGACCGTCATGGCTTCCTGCCACTGAAAGAGATCTCCCGTGAATACTTCAGTAAATCTCCTGAACGCGGACAACGCCCAAATATTCGCGAAGTCGTTAAGGAAGGCACTGAAGTTTTTGTGCAGGTCGATAAAGAAGAACGTGGCAATAAAGGCGCTGCGCTCACTACTTTTATCAGCCTCGCCGGTCGTTATCTGGTACTGATGCCAAACAATCCGCGTGCGGGTGGTATCTCCCGCCGTATCGAAGGTGATGACCGCGCCCAGCTTAAAGAAGCACTGTCCGGTGTAAAGGTTCCTGACAATATGGGTGTCATCATCCGTACTGCAGGTATCGGTCGCAGCAGTGAAGAACTGCAGTGGGATCTTGACTACCTGACGACGCTCTGGGATGCCATTCTCGAAGTTAACCAACGCAAAGCACCGTTTCTGGTGTATCAGGAAAGTGGTGTGGTTATCCGTGCCATCCGTGACTACCTGCGTGCCGACATCGGTGAAGTGCTGATCGACAGCCCGGAAGTCTATGAGCAGGCATTGCAGTTCGTACGCCAGGTCATCCCGACCTTCGAAAGCCGTATTAAGCTGTATAAAGAAGAAACACCACTGTTTAACCGTTTTCAGATTGAAAGTCAGATCGAAACCGCATTCGAGCGTGAAGTGCAACTTCCATCCGGTGGTTCTATCGTTATAGATCCGACTGAAGCACTGGTGTCCATCGATATCAACTCAGCCCGTGCAACACGCGGTAGCGATATTGAAGAGACAGCGCTCAACACCAATCTGGAAGCGGCAGATGAAATTGCCCGCCAATTACGCCTGCGTGATATTGGTGGCCTGATCGTCATCGACTTCATCGACATGACGCCAATCAAGAATCAGCGCGAAGTCGAAAACCGCTTGCGTGACGCACTAAAAGTGGACCGTGCCCGCGTACAGATGGGCCGTATTTCACGTTTTGGTTTGCTGGAAATGTCACGCCAGCGTTTACGCCCTTCCCTCAGCGAAACCCGTGGTAGTGTATGCCCTCGCTGTAACGGCACTGGGTTATTCGCGATACTGGCTCACTGGCTCTATCCATCATGCGACTGATCGAAGAAGAGTCCTCTAAAGACCGCACCTCACAGATCCGTGCGATCCTGCCAGTCAGCGTGGCTACCTTTCTGCTGAATGAGAAACGTGCTGAAGTGCATGCGATTGAACGCCGTCACGATGTTCAGGTTGTTATCGTACCCAATCCAAATATGGAAACACCTCACTACGAAGTCGTGAGACTACGTGATGATCATACTGTCGCCACAACAGACAACACTGGCTTCAGCAACAAGCCTGAACCTCAGCAGCAGGATGCCGATGACAGTGCGCGCAAACCGATAAAACGTGAAGAAGCCGCTGTAAAAACCATCACGCCACCTGAACGTAAGGTGTCCGTTACAACCGAAGCTCCTGCACAGCCGAGCCCATCCAATGCTCCCACAGTAAAAGCTCCGGAAAGTAGCGGCAGCTCGTTTGCACGCCGTGTAATGTCAACGCTGAAAACACTGTTTGTTGCACAACCCACGACAGCGACTACGCAGCAGAAACAGACTCCAACGCAAAAGCCAGCAGAAGAGCGTAGCAACAACAGTCGCACCGAAGCTGACGGGCGCCGACAAAATGCACGCCAGACTCAACAAGGTGATAAGCGCCGCCGTCGTCCTAAAGACAACGACAAACGCAGGGATCGTAGTCGTGATGAGCGTCAGGAAGAAGTCATCACTATTGAGCCGGAGCAGAACCTGCCACCTATAGGTGAAAAATCGACTCAAGATGACAATGCTACGCGCCCACGCCGTCGCCGTCGCAACAATGACAAGCGTCGACAGGATAAACCTGAAGCATCTGAACAGACGGTCACTGAAACCGAACTGAACAAACAACCACAGGATGTTACAGCCGCTACACAGGATACTGGCGCAGAGAAAGAGCATTCAGAATCCGAGAATAGCCGTAGTCGTCAGCGTGGGCGTCGTCGCCGTACCGGTGAGCGCAATGCAAAACGCACACTGACTGCAACCGATGAGACAGAATCAAATCTGTCAGATCCGGAACAGCAAATACAGGAAGCTCAGGAAGTTCAGGAAGCTGTTGCCTCCAAAGCCGAGGAGACTTCGGTAGATGCACCGCTGCAGATGGAAAATACAGCATTAGTGGAAGAGACAGCAGAACAGCTCGCAGAGCCGCTCAATGAGACTGAAGCAAAGGCTGAAATAATTGAACAACCCGCTCCAGCGGAAGCCCCTGCAGCGCCAGAACCAGCAGCGCCAGAACCAGCAGCGCCAGAAATTGACGAGACAGCTGATCACAAAGCGACCGACCTCACCTCTGAGACTCCAGAGACTACTGTAGAAACCACTGCGGATACTGAAATCACGGCCTCAGATGAGACAACGGAAATTGTTGAATCGGCACCTGAGATTGAGGTTGAACCAGAAGCTGAACCAGAAGCTGAACCAGAAGCTGAACCAGAAGCTGAGGTCAAGATAGCCAAAGAGGTTGCACAGGAACCTGCTGCCGAAGTAACGATTGATCTGGATACTGAAGAAGCATCCAGTGACGTTAAGGAAACGCTAACAGCACCTGAGGAGAGCATCCCTCAACCGCCGCCAGCCCGTCGATCTGGTCGTCGTGCTTCTAATGACCCTCGCTTAAAGCGGCGTCAGGCTCAACAAACAGAAGACAGCGATAGCAGTTCTTCATAATAGCCAAGGGCGGGTTTACCCCGCCCTTTCTATTGGTGCTCTGAATCAAGGATAGTAACGCGGCTCAGGCTCCAACCAGATTCCAAAAACAGCATGAACTGAATCGCTAATCTGCGTAGCCAGACTTTCAATTTGCTCCCGGTCACCACCACCATAATTGACCAGTACAAGAGATTGCTTGGCATAAACCCCCACTTTCTCGTAATGCTTACCCTTCCAGCCACAGGCTTCAATCAGCCAACCGGCTGCCAATTTGTAGCCACCAGCATCAGGATAAGCGACCAGATCGGTAAAATTCTGCCGGAGTATCTGGTATTTAGCCTGACTCACCCATGGATTTTTAAAAAAACTTCCAGCATTACCCAGCATTGCCGGATCGGGTAATTTATTCCGACGCAATTGACAGACCGCGTCAAATACATGCCTTGGTGTTATAACCTGAGAACCTGCCAACACTTCACAGGTTTTCTGCAGCGCCTGATAATTCAATACCAGGTGATCAGGATTAGTAAATAATTCAAATTCAACCGCTGTAATAATGTAGCGCCCCGGCTCAACGGACTTGAACAGGCTGTCACGGTAGTTGAACTGACATTCAGCTGAACTCAGTCGTGTAAACTGTCCTTGTAAGGTGTCATATACATCAACCCCTGTGACACGGTCTTTCAACTCAACACCATAGGCACCAATATTCTGCACAGGTGCTGCGCCAACCGCACCAGGTATCAGTGCTAAGTTTTCCAGACCATAATAACCCTGACTCAACAGCCAGGACACCGTCTCATGCCAGGGCTCCCCTGCGGCAACGCGCACACGAACATACGGCGGCTCCAGTGAAGTAATATCAACACCCTGAAGTTTGATTAGCGCAACCACACCGGGCACATGTGCAGACAACACCAGGTTACTACCGCCACCTAGCAGCAACCAGGGCAACTTATGCGCCTGACAGTAGTCTATTAGCAAGGGTAATTGTGACGGCTCAGTAATTTCAGTATAGCTGTCAGCAATACTACTGAAACCAAAACTGTTCAGTGCCTGCAACGATACCTGCTTCTGCACCTCAAGCATCAGCGACTGGCCTGTTGTACCAACCATTCACGGACCCGCTCCAGATCTTCCGGTGTATCTACACCTGTAGGTGGTGCCTCATCAGCGGGGGCTACATGGATCCGCACACCATTCCAGAGAGCGCGCAACTGTTCAAGACACTCAGTTTCTTCCAAGGCGGCTGGTGGCCAGGTCACAAAATCATTTAGCATGCGCACTCTATAAGCATATAGGCCAATGTGGCGCTGCCAGGAAAAACCTTGCGGCATCACCGACTGATCTCCTGACTGAAAGGCATTGCGCGGCCAGGGTAGCGTGGCACGGCTAAAATACAATGCCATCCCCTGACGGTCATTAATTACCTTGACGACATTGGGGTTGAGTAATGCCTCTATCGACTCAATCGGCTCTGACAGCGTAGCGATACCTGCTTCAGGTACTGCCATTAAATTATGTGCCACCTGATTAATAATACGTGGCGGTATCAACGGCTCATCACCTTGAACATTCACCACGATATCATCTGCATAAAAGCCCAGCAGCTGCACCACCTCCTGCAATCGGTCGGTACCTGATGGATGTTCAGACGAGGTCATGCAGACCTCTGCACCAAACTGCTTTGCTGCATTGGCTATACGCTGATCATCCGTTGCAATGATGACCCGCAACGCCTCACTTTCACAGGCACGTTCATAAACATGCTGAAGCATAGGCTTACCCAGTAAATCAGCAAGGGGTTTACCAGGAAAACGGCTGGACGCATATCGCGCCGGTATCACTACAGAAAATCCCATGGTTTTATTTCTCTTTCAGCCGCTCTTCTGTTGTCAGCGTTCGCGCCTCAGTTTCCAGCAATACCGGGATATCATCACGAATCGGATAAGCCAGACCACTGGCGCGACAGATCAGCTCATTTGAATCCTTGTTATACTCAAGTGGTGCTTTGGATACCGGGCAAACCAGTATATCCAGTAATTTCTTATCCATACAGATTACCTTTTTCATCTTGGACGACTGCAAGACGCTGCAGTAGTGACTGTTTAAAGCTATCCGGCAAAATGGCGCTGACCTGCAGCACCCAACAACCGGGACAATTGAACTGACGGCATTTTACCGCATCTTTTTCGGTCATGATGACTAAAGTGCCATCCGCCTGGCGTAAATCTTCTTCAACAAAGGGGTGATGATCTGCAAAAGGATGCTCCACAACCTGTAAGCCCAATGCTTCCAAGGTTGCAAAAAAACGTCCGGGATTGCCAATACCTGCAACCGCCGTGACAGGCGCTAAACCATGCGCTGATACCCATAGATCAACCGGCTGCATTTCCTGGGTGTGCAAATTCAAAAAAGCCGTCGCAGCCAGTTGAAATACCTGAGCATGCGCATGCTGCAACCCGGCACCCTCTCCATTCTGAAGGATAAAATCCACTTCAGACAGACGCTCAGGTGGCTCGCGCAACGCTCCCTCCGGTAAACAGCGTCCGTTACCCAGACCGCGCACACCATCAATAACCGCAATTTCAATATCGCGTGCCAGTGCATAATGCTGTAGCCCATCATCACTGATAACCAGATCACAATCATAGTGTGATAGCAGATGACGCACAGCAGCTGGACGATCAGGATCAATAACTACAGGCACCTGTCCTCGTGTTGCAATCAATAACGGCTCATCACCCGCCTGATGAGCGCTCTGCTGAGGTTCGACCAACCAGGGAAAGCAAGGTGGATTAGCGCCATAACCACGACTAACCACCCCCGGTTTATAGCCCTGGGATTTCAACAGTTCAATCAGTGCCAAAACAACCGGTGTCTTCCCGGTTCCACCAATATTAATATTGCCAACTACCAGTACAGGTACAGACGCAACCCAACTCCGCTCATTTTTACGAAAATCGTCACGCCGCCGCCGAGCCAGAAAAGTAAAAGCAGCTGACAAGGGCCGTAATAATTTTAACCAGGCTGCCTGCCTATACCAGGCGTGCTCCAGAATGGATTTCATCGGTCCGGGTCATCAGTAGCCAAGGATGATGGCTCTGCACTGTCCTGTGTTGTGATGCGCAGCTGAGAAAAACCTAACTGGCCGGCAACATCCATAGCCGACACCACCGCCTGATGCGGTGTTTGAGCATCCGCTGTGATAACAAAGGGAATACTGCGCCGCTCTCCGACCTCGATCTGCTCCGCGATAGCCTGGCGAAGCGTTTGTATCTGCGCATTTACCAGCGCTTGTCCATTGACGGAATATAGCCCTTCAGCGTTAATAACCACATCGATGCGTTCCTGCTCCTGCGCGACAGTCTGCGCCGAAGCGGCCTCAGGCAGACTCACTTCCAACTGGGTTTCACGTGTAAAGGTCGTGGTTACCATAAAGAAAATCAGCAATAGGAACACCACATCAATCAATGGCGTCAGATTAATACTGAGGTCTTCTTGTCGTTGACGAGAAAATTTCACCGGACGCTCCTGCTGTCACAGACTGTCATCACGTTCGCCATGCAACACCTCAACCAGCTTCACAGCTTCCTGTTCCATAGTAAGTACCAGGGTATCAATGCGGCGTTGAAAATAGCGGTGCATAACCAGCGCGGGTATAGCAATGGACAACCCGGCCGCCGTCGTAATCAGCGCTTCCGAAATACCGCCAGCCAATACATTGGCATTCCCTGTTCCCTGAATCATGATAGCAGTAAAGACCTTGATCATACCGATAACAGTGCCCAACAGTCCCAGCAAGGGTGTAATGACCGCGATGGTCCCGAGCGGGTTCAAATACCGCTCCAGCTCATGAATAACATGGCTGGCCGCTTCCTCGATACTGTCTTTCATAATCTCGCGACCATAGCGTGCATTACGCACACCTGCAACGATCACACTTCCCAGCGGACTGCCCTCTGAGATTGAGCGCAAACGCTCAGGCGTCATTTCACCACTGCGGATCAACTCCCAGACTTCAGCCAGCAGCCCCTGAGGAATCACTCGCGTTGTTTTCAAAAACCATAGGCGCTCAAAGCAGATCGCCATAGCAGCAATAGAACAAGCGATGATCGGCAACATAAGCCAACCACCCGATTTAATCAGTTCAAACACTCTGCAAGCCTCCCTATATCACCTGTTAACTCTACCATGAAACAAACAAAAACATCAGGTCAACCGCTTGTCCAATAACGTCTTTTTCGTTGCCTTTGTGCTGACTCCAGGCACTGGCCGATTTCAGCACTGAGTGTAATGGCCCCCATCACGGCTGTGTCGTATGCCTGAACGCCGCGTAGAGCAAACCGCTCAACCACTTCTGTGGCTGGATGGGCATAACGATTATTAAAACCGGCTGTATATATTACGGCCTCTGGTTGCAGCCGGTCTATGAAAACGCCGCTGGAAGAGGTGTTACTGCCATGATGCGCAGCAACCAGCCAGGTAACCGGTCTGAGACGATTGCTACGCATCAGGTCATACTCGGTTGCTACACGGATATCACCGGGCAGAAGCAATGTACAATCTGCACTACGTACTTCAAGCACACACGAGCGATCATTCTCACCGGCTGTACCTGAAGGCCCATCTGTCAAATAGCGAAAGCTGACTCCATCATATTCCCAGACCTGCTGCAGATGACATGATTCAAAACCGCGCGCCTGCAGCTGTAAGCTTCCTGACTCCTGTCGTCCTACTACCAGACTGGCATTCAAAGCAACTAAGCCACCGGCATGATCAAGGTCATTATGGCTGATCACCAGATGATCCAAAGCATCATAGTTACGCGCTTTGAACCAGGGTTCTATGGCATAAGGCCAGGCACTGCCGCCACCAAAATAACCCGGACCTGTATCATACATGAGTAGATGGTTATGCGTTTCAACCAGAACAGCAAGCCCCTGTCCGGCATCAAATACCAGAGCACGAAACTCACCCCTTGATGGCTTCTGCAACGCAGGCCAGATCAGCGGCACACATAACAGCAAGGCTATCCACTTCCATCGCCAGGGTACCGGAGCCAACAAGGCACTTAGCAAAGGCACCAGCAATAGCAATACAGTTGTTGAAGGGCTGGCGATGCTATGATGCCCCCCTGGCATCCAGGCTAATTGTTCCAGAAACTGCCAAAACCCATCCAGAAATAAAACCAGCACCCCGGCAACCCAGCCCCAGTCAAACATCATCCCTAACAAGAAAACTGGCAATAACATGATGAACAAAGAAAAAACCGGAACTGCCAGCAGATTAATGAGAGGGGCCACAGGACCAAATTGTTGAAACACCACTGCCATAACCGGAATCATGCCAATGAAAATGACCCACTGCGCCCTGAATAACTGCCCCAACCATCGCTTATGTCTGGTTTGATAACAGTCTGACAGGAACAGCAATAGTGCGACCGCTGCAAAGGACATCCATGCACCTGGCTGTATAATCGCCAGAGGCTGCAGAGTTAGAACCACTATAAGCGCAATACGCCAACGCATCCAACCGGAAAACTGTAGCAATCGCCACTCTCCTGCCAGAAACACGCAGACCATCAACCAGGCGCGTTGAACCGGCAAATTAAATCCAGCTATAACGGCATAACCCGTAGCAAATACAAAGGCCAATATTAATGGTAAAGCACGCGCGTATCTGTGACGTATCCCTGCCAGCAACAACAGACTGGTTAACAGGCGTCCTAGCAATAATCCAACACCCGTTATCACCGCAATATGCAACCCACTCACCACGAGCAGATGTGCTGTACCAGTTCGCTGCAGCACCTGCCAATGCGCATCCGTCATGGATGAACGATCACCCAGTGTAATGGCAGGTAATAACCAGGCAGCTTGTGTACCTGCAAAATTACGCCAAAGGTAGTCACGAAAATGCCCTCGGATTGACTGCAAACGCAACGCTTTCGATTGATGCTCTTTAATCTCCAGCAAAGTCGCACTGGCATCCCAGCCAGAACGCAGAAAATGCAACTCCAGATCAAAGGCATCCGGGTTTTGCAGAAAATGTGGTGTGCGTAACCTAAGTAAAAGCGTTAGCTTATCGCCGGCAGCTATTGAGCCAGCAAGGTCATTGTGCTGATGATATTGATTCACTCGAATGCGACGTAGTTGCTGTATTGCCGGGGCGGCATTGTCACAAGCCTTCACTGATAAAATAAAACGCGTTCGCCGATCAGTAAATTCAGGTAAACCCGCGACAACACCCTGACACAGAGCATCAGTGCGATCGAGGGTTTCCGGAAGGCGATGGTGTAACTGCCAGGCGCCATACATAGCAGCTACCAATACACCTGCAAGAAAACACAGAAGTATCTGGCGCAGGCGATAAACCCAGCAAAAAGGAAGAAGCAAAAGAAGCAGCCAGGCCAGCGAAAGCTGAGGCAGAAAAGTTACGCTCAACAGACCGGAAAGATAAGCGATCATCCTTGACCCTTGCTATTGGTTTGACTGGTGTAACACGGCATAATACTCAGGTAACCAATCCTTGATTAGCTGATTATGCCCCGCAGAATTCTAAAAAAATATATGCCAGATCCTCACTGGGTGAAAAATCACCCGCAGCTTAGCTGGTTAGGTGAACATATCAAAAACCCGGGACTTTGGCACCTTTCTCACCGTTCTGTTTCGTTGGCATTTCTGGTCGGAATTTTTTGTGCGTTCCTTCCTATGCCTTTTCAAATGGTTGTCGCTGCGATACTGGCCGTATTCATTGGTTCGAATCTACCCATATCGGTTACTCTGGTCTGGATTTCAAATCCAATCACCATGCCAGCCATGCTCTATTTTTCCTATCGTATCGGACAATTAATCTTGGGTGTTGGCGACAGTGCAGATGCCATGGTGTGGCACCTGGATACGCTTTACGATAATTTCAAGCATATCTGGCGCCCCTTATTGTTGGGCT
Source organism: Nitrincola sp. A-D6 (assembly GCF_000764495.1). GTDB lineage: Bacteria > Pseudomonadota > Gammaproteobacteria > Pseudomonadales > Balneatricaceae > Nitrincola. Next base: position 1,595 of record NZ_JRLB01000008.1, on the reverse strand, counting down.
GTTTGATCTCAGGGTTGATTGCCGGCGTTATCGGATTTATCAGTATTCGTATTCTCTGGACTATCCAGGTACGTCGCACCTGGATCAAACGAGGCCGGGAGCGCCTGAAACGTCAACAGCAAGACAAACAGAACAACCCGGATTAAGAGCCCGCTTGCTGCACCAAGCGCCCGTCTTCCAGTACAAACACCTGATCCATCCTCGCTGCCAAATTCAAGTCATGAGTCACCACTACAAACGCGATCCCCAGCGCCTGGTTCAAGTAATCCAGATAGCTCTGCACCTCCTCTGCCGTATGCCGGTCCAGGTTACCAGTGGGTTCATCCATGAGTACACAGGCGGGATGCGTTACCAGTGCTCGGGCAATGGCGACACGCTGACGCTCACCACCACTGAGCTGACCGGGCTTATGGCTACCCCTGTGACTCAACCCAACCTGTTGCAACAGTAATGATGCCGCATCACTGGCAACTGTCACAGACTCTCCCCGGATCAACAAGGGCATAGCAATATTTTCCAGCGCGCTAAACTCATGCAGCAAATGGTGAAACTGATACACAAACCCCAGCTTTTCATTACGGATACGACAACGCCGATTTTCTGACACTGCGTAAAGGGAGTCTCCCAGCAAAGTCACATCACCAGTATCAGGTTTTTCCAGACCACCCAAAATGTTCAGCAAGGTGCTTTTACCACTGCCGGAGCTGCCAACGATGGCCAGGCGCTGCCCTTTCTCAACATTGAAGTCAAGTTGGTTCAGAATCTCCAATGTCTGACCAGCTTCCTGGTAGCGACGACTGATCTGAGTTGCGCTTAGTACCTTGGTGTTATTCATAACGCAATGCCTCGGCCGGCTGTGTTCTTGAGGCCTTCCAGGCCGGGTAAAGTGTGGCAACGAAGCTGATCGACAAGGCTATCGTAACAATAGAGATTAAGTCACTCACTTGCACCTGAGATGGCAGATAATTGATAAAATAGACCTCAGCTGACAAAAACTCTATGCCCATCAGGCGTTCAAAGCCGGACACCAGATCACTGACCGTCAGCGCCAATATCACACCCAGCAGCAAACCTAGCGACGTACCAATAAAACCTATCACGGCACCCTGTATCATAAATATACGCATAATTATCGCCGGGGTAGCTCCCATAGTACGCAAAATAGCAATATCAGCGCGTTTATCTGTTACCACCATAACCAGCGTAGAGACAATATTGAAAGCCGCAACAAACACGATCAAAAACAGTAATAAGCCGATCATGCGCTTTTCCATCTGTATAGCCTGAAACAGATTGCCATGCGTACGCGTCCAGTCAGACACTTGCATGGGTCGAGCCAGCTCCGATGCCAACTCTCTAACCAGAAACGGCGCCTGAAACAGATCGTTAAACGCAACCCGCAACCCATCCACACTGCCTGCAGGCATGCGCTTCACACGGGCCGCATCTTCAATATGGATATAGGCCATACTGGAATCCAGCTCAGCCCCAACTGAAAATATACCGGCAACTGTAAAACGCTTCATTCGCGGTACGATACCGGCAATGCTGACGGATGCTTCAGGCAATACCAGCGTAATACGATCACCTGGCGC
>NZ_JRLB01000079.1 GCF_000764495.1 Nitrincola sp. A-D6 | reverse complement strand
ACGTTGCCAGGCCTCCTTGGCAGTCTCAGCACTCTGTTCGAGTTGGATAACGGTCGCTTCCAATTTATCAGTTCCTTCCAGTCCTTTCTCGCGGGCATTCTTGAGCGCATCGCGTGCTTTTTTCAGTTTGGTACGGGCAATGGAGGCGGCTGTTTTCAGCTTTTTAAGTTCGGCTTCTGGGTCAGGTTGTGTGGCACCAATTATGTCAGCATCAGCTTTCTTGCGTGCCTGCTCAAGAGCCGCTGCTTCAGCACGTTCTTTGCGACGCAGTTCCTTCTCTTCAACTTCACGTGCAAGGCGTGCCTGGCGGGCTTCAAAGCGCTCACGAGCCTGTGCCGCTTTGAGTTGCTCGGCTTGCTCATTGCGTATTTCAGATTTGGCAAAACGATAATGCTGCACCAGAGGAATATTGCTGGGGCAGACATAGGCACAAGCACCACACTCTATACAATCGAACAGGTTGTGGTGACGTGCTTTGTCGAACTCCCGGCCTTTGGCAAACCAGTAAAGTTGTTGTGGCAGCAATGAAGCCGGGCAAACCTGTTCACACATACCACAACGAATGCAGGGTTGTGCCGGTGGTGTCGGTGGCATCTCTTCACGTGTGGCGGCAATGATGCAGTTAGTGGTCTTGATCACCGGTATACGGTCATCCTCAACCGAAATGCCCATCATCGGGCCACCCATAACCAAGCGGAACAGGCGTGAGCGGTCCACCTCGGCGGATTCCAGCAGGGTGGAGAAAGGTGTGCCGATCAATACTTCATAATTTTGGCGGTGGCCCAGCGCAAAGCCTGTCAGGGTGACAATCCGGGAAATCAGCGGTTCACCTAGCTCTACTGCGCGATATACAGCGGCGGCTGTACCTACGTTCTGACACACTATGCCGATATCAGCCGGTATGGAACCACTGGGTATTTCGACATCAGTGAGCAACTGAATCAGCTGTTTTTCACCACCAGAAGGGTAGCGGGTCGGGACCACCATCAAATCAATTGGCAGTTTACGTTTGCGAATCGCTTCACGCAGCGCTTTGATGGCGTTGGGCTTGTTATCTTCAATACCGATCAGGGTATGGCTGGGTTCCAGTATATGCGCAATGATTTCGATACCAGACAGGATTTCATCCGGACGTTCACGCATCAATGCATCATCGGCGGTGATATAAGGCTCACACTCGGCGGCATTAATGATCAGGGTGTTAACGATATGGTCCTGACCCAGGTTCAGCTTGATATCGGTTGGGAAGCCCGCTCCGCCAAGCCCGGCAATACCGGATTCGCGAATATGCCGGATCAGGGTTTTTTTACTGACGCTGTGATAGTCCGGTAATAGTTCGCGTTCGATCCAGCGATCCTCGCCATCGGTTTCTATGACGATACAGGGTGATTCCAGCCCGGAGGCATGGGGCACAGGCTGCAGCCCGATATAGGCGATGGTTCCAGAACTGGGCGCGTGAATAGCGGCACTGATATGGCCACTGGCTCAGCAATTTTCTGACCCTTGAGAACCATCTGCCCGACTTCAACCAGCGGTATCGCGGCTTTGCCGATATGCTGTTGCAGTGGCAGTATCAGACGCGAAGGCAGTGGCGCCTGGCGGATCGGCGCACCCAGCGACTGGCGCTTGTTTTCCGGTGGATGTACCCCACCATGAAAGCTGTAAACCCGGCTCATTGTGAACCTCCCTGCAGCAAATGCCCCCGGCCACGGTCGGTGAGAATCAGGTTGGGATCAGACACGGGAGCGGGCCATTTCCAGTTGGCTGGTGTAACAGGTAACGGCAGCATATCAATACAATCTACAGGGCAGGGTTCAACACAGAGATCACAGCCGGTGCATTCGCTGACGATGACGGTGTGCATCTGTTTTGCTGCACCGAGAATGGCATCTACAGGACAGGCCTGAATGCACTTGGTGCAGCCGATGCACTCATCTTCACGAATGTAGGCAACGGTTTTGGCTTGTTCTTCGCCATGTTCAGCATCCAGCGGGATCACTTCGCGGTCCAGCAGCTAGCCAGGGATTCAATGGTGCTCTGGCCACCGGGTGGACATTTATTAATGGCATCGCCGCTGGATATGGCTTCGGCATAAGGCGACAGCCAGGATAACCACACTGACCGCACTGAGTTTGTGGCAACAACGCATCGATCTGATCGACGATCGGATCGCCCTCGACACGAAAGCGTACCGAGGCATACCCCAGAATCACTCCGAAGACACTGGCCAGGGCCAATAGAATTAAGACGGCTGTCAGAACAATTGTCATGCAACGACTTCCCTCAAACCCTGACCAGACCAGTAAAGCCCATAAAGGCCAGTGACATCAGCCCGGCAGTTACCATGCCGATAGCGGCCCCACGAAAAGTAACGGTACATCAGCAACGGCAATACGTTCACGCAGGGCAGAGAAAAGCACCAGGGCCATGGAAAAGCCCACCGCAGCACCGAAACCATAGGCAATGGATTCGAGGAAGTTGTTCTGCTTTTGAATGTTTAACAGAGCCACACCCAGCACCGCGCAGTTGGTGGTGATGAGCGGCAGGTAAATACCCAGCAGTTTGTGCAGCAGTGGGCTGGTTTTGTGTACCACCATTTCGGTGAACTGCACGACCACAGCAATCACCAGAATAAAGGCGATGGTGCGCAGCCAGGTAATATCGAACGGCAGCAACAAGTAGCGGTAGACCAGGTAGCTACACACCGACGCCAGCGTCAGTACAAAGGTTGTGGCGAGCGACATACCCATAGCGGTTTCCAGTTTATTGGAAACTCCCATAAACGGGCAAAGCCCCAGAAATTGCACCAGAACAAAGTTGTTCACCAGTACGGTGCTTATCAGGATAAGAAGAAATTCATTCATACTCTTGGTCAGCGTGTCCTGAATCAACGAGCGAAGAAGGTGCCGGTTTGGCTATTCTGTTATGTTAACGGATTCAGCCCCTGCGGGTACAGATGCAGATCATTGATCCAGCGCAACTCTACCACACTTCAATAGCAGTTCAGGGGCTAAATTTCTTTTACCTTCAAACATATAAGCTCAAGCCTATATGTTTATATGTGGCTAATATATGTTTGGCCAGCAGAGCGGCTAGAGTCGTTCTAGCAATCCTGTTACCAGTTGACTGATATCATTCGTGCTGCCATCCAGATCAATAATCTGAGTCTCACTGAGTTTGGAGGCTGTATTGGTGATCAGTATGACCCCTTTGCTGAGCAGCCAGTTGATCAGTGCTGCATTTGCGTCAGGCGGCGTTTGTGCAGACTCAGCATCCAGTACAAAGGCCACTTTACCTTGGTCAAACAGCGCTTTTTCCAGCGTATAGAGCAGTTGATGGCGTAGCTCCAGGGTGCCGCCCTGGACTTGAATGCAGCTGGCTTTTTGTCCGAAGCGTTGCTCCCAGAGCGTCGTGTTCAGCAGGCTGTCGGAGGTTGGTTTCAATCTGTCCTGGGTCTGTTCCGGTGGCAGTATCATCCCCGCTGCAACCGTACGGTTGCTAAACCTGTCTACCAGAATGAACGCGCCCGTTCCTTTATGTAAGCGATAGTTATCCGCAACCACCGCGCGCTCCAGTGATAGATCGACCTTGGCGATTTCATTAAGTTCCAGAGAACCTGCCGGAATATGCTCCAGGGTGTTCACATCTATACGGTGGTGAATACGGCTTATCCGCCCGGTCTGGCGGCTGGTTGCCAGCTTGATCTCATAATCGCGTGCTGGATTAAGGGGTTGTTCGTCCATCCACACCAGGTGTGCGCTGAATTGCTGGCGTGGCTCTGGTGTTGCCTCGGCATGCACCAGCAGGTCACCACGGGAAATATCAATTTCATCATCCAGAGTCAGCGTTACCGCCATAGGGGCAAAGGCTCTGTCCAGTTCGCCGTCCCAGGTGACAATGGACTTGACCCGACTTTGCTTGCCGGAGGGCAGCACCTTAACCGCATCACCAACCTGGACGACCCCGGAGGTCAGGGTGCCACAATAGCCGCGAAAGTTCAGGTTAGGGCGGTTTACGTACTGAACCGGGAAGCGTAACTCATCAAAATTATGATCCTGGGCGATCTCAATGGCTTCCAGCAGGGCCATCAGTGGTTCACCCTTATGCCAGGGCATATGTGCTGATGGGTTAACGACATTATCACCATTTAGCGCAGATATAGGCGCAAACTGAATATCCGGCAGGTTCAGGTCTTTGGCGAATTCCAGGTAGTCGGCTTTGATCTGATTGAAGCGTTCCTCGCTGTACTCCACCAGATCCATTTTATTGATCGCCACCAGGGTGTGGCGAATACCCAGCAGGGATACGATAAAACTATGGCGGCGGGTTTGCACCTGCACCCCATGGCGGGCATCGATGAGGATGATGGCCAGATCACAGGTGGACGCACCCGTAGCCATGTTGCGCGTATATTGCTCATGTCCAGGGGTGTCGGCGATGATGAACTTGCGCTTGGCCGTAGAGAAATAGCGGTAGGCCACATCTATGGTGATGCCTTGTTCACGCTCTGCCTGCAGACCGTCGACCAGTAGCGCCAGATCCACTGTGTCACCGGTGGTGCCAACTTTTTTACTGTCATGGGTAATAGCAGCGAGTTGATCTTCATAGATCATTTTCGAATCGTGTAACAGTCGTCCGATCAGGGTGGATTTACCATCATCGACACTGCCGCAGGTGAGCAGGCGCAGCAGTTCTTTATTCTCATGCTGGTGCAGATAGGTCTTGATATCGTTGGCGATAAGTTCGCTCTGGTGGCTCATGTTGTTTTCCTCTCGGCGGCTGTGTTCAGAAATAACCTTCCATCTTCTTTTGCTCCATGGAGCCGGCACCATCATGGTCGATGGCGCGCCCCTGGCGCTCAGAAGTGGTAGTCAACAGCATTTCCTGAATAATCTCTTCGAGGCTATCGGCCTCGGATTCTACGGCGCCGGTTAGCGGATAGCAGCCGAGTGTACGAAAACGTACTGATTTCATCACCGGGGTTTCTTCGGGGCGTAGTGGCATGCGCTCATCATCCACCATGATCAGCATGCCGTCGCGGTCGACAACCGGGCGTACCGCTGAGTAGTAGAGTGGTACGATATCGATGTTTTCCAGATAGATGTACTGCCAGATATCCAGTTCTGTCCAGTTAGACAGAGGAAACACCCGAATACTCTCGTCTTTATCGACCCGGGTGTTGAAAATATTCCACAGCTCAGGACGCTGGTTTTTGGGGTCCCAACGATGATTTTTATCGCGAAAGGAAAAGATACGTTCCTTGGCGCGCGACTTTTCTTCGTCACGACGGGCGCCACCGAATGCAGCATCAAACTTATACTGATTCAATGCCTGTTTGAGCCCCTGGGTTTTCATGATATCCGTGTGCTTTTTTGAACCATGCTCAAACGGGCTGATTCCCATATCAACGCCTTCCTGGTTGATGTGTACGATCAGATCCATACCGGCTTCTTTGGCCATATTGTCACGAAAGCGGATCATCTCCTGGAATTTCCAGGTGGTGTCTACATGCAGCAAGGGAAAGGGTGGGTTACCTGGGAAGAAAGCTTTCCGGGCCAGATGCAGCATCACGGAGGAGTCTTTGCCAATGGAGTAGAGCATTACCGGGTTATCAAACTCGGCGGCTACTTCACGAATAATATGAATGCTTTCCGCTTCAAGCTGTTTCAGGTGTGTTAATCGGTTTTCAGGTAAGGCTGGCATAGCAAAGTCTTCCGTCAGCAATCGGTCTACGGGATGTTGTACGGACGATTATGAAGTATTCCACATAAAATAAAAAAGAATATATATGAATTTTTATAGACTTATATGGAATATGAGATGGGGTGTCGGCCAAAACTTTCTTGAAGTGCAGACTCAGGCGAGGTTCAGCAACTGCATAAGTTGGGGCTGCGAACGGGCTGTCACCAGATCAGCCAGGGTATAACGATCCAGACTCTGGTAAAAGGCCTGCTGCGCTTCAGCCAGGATACCTTTGAGCTGGCAAGCCGGTGTAATTAAACACTGATTATCGTAACTGAAGCATTCAACCAGTGGTTTGTCCTGTTCGATTTCCCGAATCAACTGGCCCAGGTTAATTTCATTGGCTGGACCCTTAAGCCGTAATCCGCCATTCTTACCCCGTTGAGCACAGAGATAGCCGCGCTGATTGAGTGTCTGTACCACTTTCATCAGATGGTTACGGGAAATATTGTAGCACGCCGCAATTTCGGCAATGGTGCATTGCTCCGGGGCCTTGGTTGCGGCGTAGATAAGCACACGCAGGGCGTAATCGGTAAAACTGGTGATATGCATGGATAACCTGAATCAGCCGGGGCGCCCGTCAGCACGCGAGCGGCTCAGTATGGGCCAATAGATTACTACAAAGAGTGCAAAGGCGGTAATCCAAAAGAGCGCAGAGAGCAAAACACCCA
>NZ_JRLB01000078.1 GCF_000764495.1 Nitrincola sp. A-D6 | reverse complement strand
CTCTGGCTCTGGCTCTGGCTCTGGCTCTGGCTCTGGCTCTGGCTCAACAAAGGCATTGTTCTGCACTGACGATTTCAGTACAACCTCTGATTCAGTGCTATTGTCAGAATCGGGGATTGCCGCATCCTGTTCCAGCTCAGGGTCTGACAACAAGGCTTCCAGGTATTCAAATACAACTTTTTTTTGATCAGCCATCAGCCTGCCCCTGTTTACGACGCTCAAGCAACCCTCTCAGCAGGCGAGCATACGCATGCACCCCCCGACTACCTGCATCAAGTGATGATGGAACCAGTCCTTTGATACTGGCATTACGAAACTTAGTATCTACCGGGATTACCGCATTAGAAACCTGGTCAGCATAGCGCTGATGAAGCTCACGCAAACTGATCACGGAGGCTTGTGTCCGCCGATCATAAAATGTTGGAATAATGGTATAGGTTAATTTATTTTTACGCGCCCGGTTAATCATTTCTATGGTCCGGATCATGCGTTCGAGACCTTTCAAGGCCAGAAACTCAGTCTGAACCGGAATCAGAAGATGATCACAGGCCGCCAGCGCATTCACCATCAGCACTCCAAGTACCGGAGGACTGTCAATCAACACATAGTCATAATCTTCGCGAACATAACGTAATGATTTAGCTACCTGCAGCCCCAACCCTTCTTTTCCTACCGCCTTGCGCTCCAGCGTTGCCAGAGCGGTAGATGCCGGGATCAAATCGATACTTTCATGACTGGTTTGCAGAATTAAAGCGCGAACACGTGCAGCGGTAACCTCGGGGTTCTCAAACAGATCATAAACACTCTGTTCTATTTCATCCGGGTCAAAGCGGAAATAACTGGTCAGTGAGCCATGAGGATCCAGGTCGATTATCAGTACACGATACCCTACCTCAGCCAGCAATCCAGCCATAGATACAACAGTAGTGGTTTTACCAACACCACCTTTCTGATTAGCTACCGACCATACCTGCATATTTATTACCTGTGGCTATTCAAAGATTAGGCATACCTGCATTTAGCAAGCATAGAGCCTATGTCATCAAGATCCAAAACGGCATCAGCAAGGCCTGCATTAACGACAGCCTGAGGCATGCCATAAATTGTGCAGGTATCTTTACTTTGTGCCCACAAGGTACCGCCCGCTTGCTTCAACAGCCGCGCACCATCACAACCATCAGCTCCCATGCCTGTCAACGTTACGGCCATCACTTTGGGGCCAAATGCTTTAGCTACAGAAGCATAGGTCACATCTAAACTGGGTTTATAGGTCATCCTGTCATCGCCTGGCAAAATCTTGACGCGGTCATGCTGACGTGGATCCAGCATCATCTGCATTCCTCCTTGGCAGAGCAAGGCAAGCCCAGGTTCAAGTCGATCACCATCAACAGCCTCTCTGACACGAATTTTACACTGCTGATTCAGACGCTCCGCAAATACCTTGGTAAAGGTCGCTGGCATATGTTGAACAAGCAGAATAGGACACGGAAATTCAGCAGGCAAAGACACCAGTACCTTCTGCAAAGCCGCTGGCCCTCCGGTGGAAGCACCAATCACGACTATACGCGCATCCGGAACCCGAATACGTGTGAGAGGATAGGTCGCTGCTCCGCTGCTTGCATCAGCAACTCCACGTGCATTATCTATCGCTCGTGCAGGTGAGCTTTCCGGCGTCGGGCGGGCTCTTGATAATCGGTTTTGTGAGTCTGGTACTGACTGGCTTCGTGAGGAAGTCACATCAGAACGAAACACTCGACTATTGTCAGTTTTAGCCGGAGGCGGATTGCGGCCAAAAGTGGGAGTGCTGCGTAAACGGCGTGACTTACCTAACGCAACCACACGCTCAATCAGCTCCTGACGTAACACACTTGAGCGATCCATCCAGGCACGTATATCTTTAGACAAATAATCCGCGGCACCCGCTTCCAGCGCCTCAAGAGTTACGCGCGCGCCTTCATGAGTTAATGACGACAACATCAGCACATTGGTGGGTGACTGACGCATAATCTGCCTTACCGCCTCTATGCCATTTAGCTGCGGCATTTCAACATCCATAGTAATTAAATCAGGCTTTAACTCCTTGGCCTTTGCCACAGCTTCACGCCCATCTACCGCGGTACCAATAATTTTAATACGCGGATCACTGCTCAGCGCTTCTTGAATCCTGTTACGAAAAAAACTGGAATCATCAACAACCAAAACCGTCACAGCCATTAGATGCTGTTCCTTTTATAAGCCAGTCTCATGACGCCGCATAACGCTTCAGTAGATTGGGTATATCAATAATTAACGCAATACGCCCGTCTCCGGTGATGGTCGCACCTGACAAACCCTGTGTTCCATGCAGAATTGAGCCTAGAGGCTTAATAACCACCTCTTCCTGACCCACCAACTGATCAACAACAAAACCAACGCGGGTTGTCCCAACTGAAACAATAACCACATGCCCCTGATCAGGTAAAGGCTCATTTTCACAGCCCTTCACCATCCAGCGTTTGAGGTGGAATAACGGCAGCGCCTGATCCCGAACAATAACAACCTGCTGTCCGTCAACAATATTAGTCTTAGTCAGATCCAGGTTGTAAATTTCGTTAACATTCACCAGCGGCAAGGCAAATGCCTGAGCCTCCAGAGTTACCATCAGGGTTGGCATAATTGCCAGCGTCAAAGGCACCTGAATAGCTATCTGTGTGCCCTGCCCCAGAATGGAGTCAATCCCCAACGTACCGTTCAGTTGGGTAATTTTGGTTTTAACCACATCCATACCCACACCGCGACCCGACACATCTGAAATTTCAGTTTTGGTGGAGAAGCCAGCATGGAATATCAGATTAAAGCATTCCTGATCAGTAAGGCGCGCAGCCGATTCGGTATCCAACATACCGCGATCGATAGCGAGGCGGCGTAGTTTTTCCGGATCCATCCCGGCGCCATCATCACGAATAATGAGCAGAATATGATCGCCTTCCTGCTCCGCAGACAGCAGAACACTGCCTTCTCGTGGTTTACCCAGCTTTTCCCTGACATCCGGATCTTCAATACCGTGATCAACAGAGTTTCTAACCAAGTGAATCAAGGGATCTGCAAGCGCCTCAACCAGGTTTTTATCCAGATCAGTTTCTTCACCGCGCAACTCTAGACGTATCTCTTTTTTCAAGCTGCGGGACAGGTCGCGAATCAGCCTTGGGAAACGGCCAAACACTTTTTTCACCGGCTGCATACGGGTCTTCATCACCGAGGTTTGCAGATCGGCTGTTACCATATCCAGCGTCCCTAGTGCTTTGGCCATTTCTTCGTCTTCACGGGCTCCGCCGAGCCTTACCAAACGATTTCTGACCAACACCAGCTCACCGACCATATTCATGATCTTGTCTAACAACGCCGTATCTACCCTGACGTTACTTTCCTGGACCGGTTTCTGTTGCGCTGGCATAGCACGGGCAGCGGCTGACTCAGCTGACTTAGCCACTGACTCCTCTGGCACAGCAACAGGTGCCACCTTAGTGGCAGCTACTGGTGCAGCTTTTGGCACCTCAGCTGCAGCGGCCTGAGCTGCAACAAATGCGCCCTGACCTTTTGATTGCAGCTCATCCAGCAAGGCTTCAAACTCATCCTCGGTTATTTCATCAGCGCTGGAAGCTACAGAGGCAGGCTCATCATGCTTACCTGGCCCTTTACCCGCACCATGCAATTCATCCAGTAATGCATCGAACTCGTCTTCAGTGATTAAGCCATCATCAGAGTCTGCTGCTCCAGCCTTATCATCAGCCACCAGATCCCCCAACAACTGATCAAATTCATCATTTGGGGTGTTTGGATTAGCTGGTGCTGCAGGAGGTTTGGGTTTGGGTTTAGCTGCTGCGGGTGCCGGCTTAGCTGCGACTACTGGCGCCTCAGGTACCTGACCTTTAGTGAACGCATCCAGGGCATCAAGTAATACCGGGGGGGCTGGCTCAGGCTCTTTACCACCACGGACCTGCTCGAACATCAGATTCACTGAGTCCAATGCCTGAAGCACCACATCCATTAAGGAGGGCGAAATACTTAATTCACCATTACGCAGCAGGTCAAAAAGATTTTCAGCCTTATGACAACAGTCAACCATGGTGTCAAGCTGCAAGAAGCCTGCACCACCTTTGACAGTATGGAAGCCACGAAAGATTGCATTGAGCAAATCCCGGTCGTCAGGACGCTGCTCAAGTTCGACCAACTGCTCTGACAGAAGCTCAAGTATCTCTCCTGCTTCTACTAGGAAATCTTCAAGAATTTCCTGATCAACATCCAAACTCATAGAGATCTCCTAATCAAAACCCAAGGCTCGAGAGCAGTTCATCCACATCATCCTGATTACTGACTGCACCAGCTTCTTTCTTTTTGAGCTGCGGTCCCTGAGCACGGATAGCATCCTGATTTTCATCAGAATCGCTGCTGTCATGCATTTCAATACCCGTGAGACGTTCAACTTTCGCAGCCATATCCATCAGTTTCACCAGCTGTGACTCAACCTGGGTCATCAGTGTAATGACACGTCGAATCAGCTGACCGGTAATATCCTGAACACTTTGAGATACCAAAATATCAGTCAAGGTCGCACGCAACTCTGCAATTGTTTTTTCTGAATCATTCTTAACATCACAGGTACGGTCATAAACTCCATCCAGTGCTTTAAACTCGCCTTCCAGCTGCCCAACCAGCAGCAGCAAATCCCGAAACCGCTCAGACTGTCCATCCAACCGATCCACCAGGCTCAATGAACGATCAACCCTATCCATGGTTTCGTGCGAATTTTTATCAGTTAACTCAATAACATAAGCCAACCGATCAGAAGCATCTGCCATAGCTGGCAGGTTACCCGCCTCGACTGATGGAATTTTATCATCTATATCAGAAGAAAAAGCCTTGATAGCCTCATGAAGTCCACGCGTCAAATGACCCACTTCATTATAAAAAACCTGATGCCGTGCTTCCTGGAGATCATTAATCAACTCCATCGCATGGTTAAGATTACCCTGTTCAATCGTCTCTACTAATTCCCTGGCCATCTGCCCAAGCAAATCTTCGAGGCCATCATATTCCAGTGTGGCTATCTTTTTTTTCATTGTTCCATCTCTTGCCAGCTACTTCAGGTGATACGCTCAAATATTTTTTCGATTTTTTCTTTGAGAACGACAGCCGTAAAGGGCTTGATCACATAACCATTCACACCCGCTTGAGCGGCAGCAATGATCTGCTCACGTTTGGCTTCAGCCGTAACCATGAGCACAGGTATACTTGAGAGTTCTGGATCAGCACGAACCTCTTTCAGCAGATCGATACCGGTCATACCCGGCATATTCCAATCTGTTATCAGAAACTCAATGCGGCCCTGCTTAAGAATCGGCAAGGCTGTTTTACCATCATCAGCCTCTTCCACATTGGTAAAGCCCAGATCCCGCAGCAAATTTTTGATAATTCGTCTCATAGTGGAAAAATCATCCACAACAAGAATCCTGATGTCTTTTTTCACAAGACACTGCCCCCCCGGCTTTCTACAGTAAAAGATAAGCGTGCTAAACCTATACTAGACAGGCCCGACACGGATAACAAACAAAAATCACTGCCAATCACGCAACCGCCCCTTTAACCGCAATGCAGCCTGAGTGTGAATCTGACTCACTCGCGACTCACTGACACCCAGAATACTGCCAATCTCTTTCAAATTAAGCTCTTCATCATAATATAGTGCCATCACCAGCTTTTCACGCTCAGGCAAGCCACCTATTGCATCCGCAAGCGCCTGGCGAAACGACTCACTCTGAAACGACTCGTCCGGCCCTGGATCATCACCTTCGAACTGCATCCCCACTGAATCGTCTTCATCATGGCTCAGCTCATCTATACTGAAAAGCCGACTGTCCAACGAGTCCTGCAATAAAGCATGATAAGCCGAAACAGTTATCTGCAGTTCAGCAGCCACATCAGCATCTGAGGCGTCTCGTCCGGTACGTAGCTCTACAGCTCGAATCGCTTCACTGACACGACGGCCGTTGCGGTGAACTGATCGTGGCGTCCAGTCCCCACGACGAACCTCATCAATAATAGACCCTCGAATGCGGATACCGGCATAAGTTTCAAAACTGGCACCCTTACCAGGATCAAACTTTCTTGCCGCTTCGAGCAAACCGATCATGCCAGCCTGCACTAAATCATCCAGCACAACACTGGATGGCAATCTAGCCAGCAGGTGCTGTGCAATACGCTTCACTAGAGAACCGTACTGTTCCAACAACTCATTACTGGTTTTAAATTGAAGCTGGTTATACATACAGCCCTTACTTCCAGTATTCGGTTAGTGCCGCCTGACCAGCTGCTCAACAAAGAACTCCAGATGACCACGCGGTGTTTTTAACACCGGCCAGTTATCCACCTTGCTCGCCAACTGCCGGTAAGCAGCCGAAGCCTTACACCCTGAAAACGCTTTTAAAACAGGTGTTTGTTTCTGTACAGCCTTTCGAACAGCTTCATCATAAGGGATTGATCCAACGTATTGAAGCGTTACATCTAAAAACCTGTCAGTAACTGTGAGTATTTTATTAAACATGTTACGCCCCTCGGTTTCTGAATGGACCATATTCGCCAGTATCCGAAAATGTGTCATCTTATGATCACGATTCAACATCTTAATTAAAGCATACGCATCGGTAATTGACGTAGGTTCATCGCAAACAACAACCAGTACCTCTTGAGCAGCCTTGACAAAACTAACCACAGACTCAGATATGCCCGCAGCCGTGTCTATGATCAGGATATCCATCATATCGGCAATATCATTAAATGCATGGATCAATTCAGCATGCTGATGTTCTGATAAAGCCGTCATGGCCTGCGTTCCTGAAGATGCCGGAACAATAGACATATTCTTATCGACTTTCACCAGCACCTCAGCCAACGAACAACGCCCATCCAGCACATCAGAAATATTCTTTTTTACCCGCAGCCCCAACAGCACATCCACATTGGCTAACCCCAGATCGGCATCCATTAACACCACACGCTGCCCCATCTCACTCAGTGCGGCTGACAGGTTGACAGATACGTTGGTTTTACCTACGCCACCTTTACCACCGGTTACGGCAATCACTTTTACTGGATGCGCTTGTTTCATCAATTCTTAACCCGCCCTGAACATTTGACTGCCGGACTCAACACCGGTTCGGAACCTGCATCCTGTGCGGCAATCACCGCTCGACTGACTAAGTCCTGACGCTGCGCCACAATAAGGTCATCCGGTATTTTTTGCCCATCTGTTACATAAGCTACCGGCAAGCGTCGCTCTACCGTCAATGTCAGAGCATCACCAATGCTACCTGACTCATCCAGCTTAGTGAGAACACAAGCGCTGAGGTCAAGCTCCTGATAATTAGCCCAGGCTTTCTCTATTAACTGACGCTGACTTGAGCAGGACAGTACCAGCAGTTTTTTCAGACGCACCGAGACAGATGCCAACATCTGTTTCTGCTGCACCCCCTCCGGATCACCCGCGTTCATTCCAGCTGTATCAATCAGTACCAGGCGTTTACCTCGCAGAGAAAGCAATACCTCATCAAGGTTATGGTTTTCATCCACCACACGAACCGGAACATCCAGAATACGCCCAAAGGTTTTCAACTGTTCATGAGCCGCAATCCTATAACAATCGGTTGTCACCAATGCCAAGCCTGAACTGCCATGCTGGAGTACATAACGCGCCGCAAGCTTGCCGATCGTCGTGGTCTTACCTACGCCCGTCGCTCCCACAAAAGCGATCATGCCACCACGGGCAATGTATTCCTCTCCAACTACCGGCACGGAATCTGCCAAGCGCGCCAAGGTATTTTTCCAGGCATCTTCAGCGCTAAGATTCGGCTCAATACTCGCGGTCAACTGCCTAATCAGACCCTCACCAAGCCCTAATGAGCGCAATCGCGCATGCAGAGGTGCTTCAGGCGCAGATTCTGATACAGCTGGCGATGGAGCCGGCTGGCGATGGCCCTGAGCTAACTGCTGCTCCATCAGTGTTCTGAGCTGATGAATTTCCTGCTGCATACTTTTAACCAAGCTGGTGGACTCTGCATCAGCATGCGTCTGCTCATCCGGTTCACTGGCTGAACCCCAAAGATTATCTGGTTCATAGGCGTGCTCACTGGAAACCTCTTTACGCGCCTGCTCCTCCTGTCGTGTTTTCAACGACTGTAAAATGAACCGCAGATCCTCATCTTCTTCAGCATCTATCTGTCGATTAACCGTCTGACTAACCTGTGGCTCAGGCTGCTCAGCCCGACGACGCGCTTCGGATATACGCGATTGAGCGCGTCGAAGCTCCGATGCCAGACCATCATCAGTTACCCCTCTGGCGGGAACAGATGCAGCCGGACGATTTTTATGCTGAATAGTCTGCTGGTTACGTCGAAGCTCAGCCTGCGCCAGTTCGTAATCTTCCTCACGGGCCGCAACAACCTCAACACCACCGGCGACGCGATGATTGGAGATAATGACAGCATCTGCTCCAATCTCATCTCTGACCCGCCGCATTGCCTGACGCATATCCGGCGCAAAAATGCGCTTAACCTTCATAACAAATCCTTATTAGCCAGCTGCTAAAAGCCTGCATACCTTTAGGCATTGCCACCCCCGACTGTCGCCACGATCGTTACTCGCTTATTTTCCGGTATCTCCTGATACGACAGCACATGCACCTGATGCTCGCCATAGCGCACAAACCGGGCCATCAGTGGCCGAATCGGAGCCGCTACCAGTAACACTGATGGCTTACCCATCATTTCCTGTTGCTGGGCCGCCTGACCCAGAGAGGTCTGCAGACGTTCAGCCATACCTGGCTCCAATACCAGTGTTTCATCACTCGGACCGCCCTGCTGCATCGAACCCAGCAACATCTGCTCCAGCGATGGGTCCAGCGTAATCACCGGCAACTCCGGATCAGAGCCATTAACACTCTGCACGATCAACCTTGACAAGGCGATCCGCACAGCCGCCGTCAGCGAAAGTGGATCCTGTGTACGGTCCACAGCTTCAGCCAAGGCTTCTGCGACAGAACGAAAATCTTTCAGAGAAACCTGCTCCATCAACAGGTTCTGTAATACTTTCAACAGTACACTGATTGACAGTTTCTTGGGTATCAACTCTTCAACTAATTTCGGTGAAGACTTGGTCAGCATATCCAATAACTGCTGGACCTCTTCATGACCCAGAAGCGCATGTGCATTACTCTGCAAAATCTGATTCAAGTGCGTTGCGACTACTGTACTGGCATCCACTACAGTATAACCCAGAGTTTGAGCATGCTCCTTTTGACCTTTTTCTATCCACACCGCGTCCAGACCAAATGCCGGATCTTTAACCGAGACTCCTTTCAGGGTTCCAAACACCTGCCCCGGATTAATGGCCAACTCACGATCTGGATAAACATCACCTTCACCACTAATCACCCCCATCAGAGTGATTCTGTATGCGCCAGGCATCAAATCCAGATTGTCACGAATATGCACCGATGGCACAAGAAAGCCAAGATCCTGAGAGAGCTTTTTACGCACCCCTTTAATCCGGCTCAACAACTGCCCTCCTTGCATTTTGTCAACCATGGGTATCAGGCGATAGCCACTTCGAGCCCAACCATATCAACCGGCATTACATCATCCCAGTCAAGATCTCTGCGTTCATCAGCCTGCTCTGGTTCCGCAGTATCAACATCAGTCACAGACAATTCAGATGCCAATTGCTGTTGACGTCGGACAATTAACCAACCAGTTACACCAGCTGCCGCAGCAAGTGATACAAATGCAAAATGCGGCATGCCGGGTACAATACCCATCAGGAAAATAACGCCGGCGGCAACAAAAAGCGCCCGAGGAGAGCCAAACATCTGGCTAAAGACTGAGTCCCCATAGCCTCAGAAGAGTTCGCGCGGGTCACCATGACAGCTGCCGCCGTTGACAGCAACAACGAAGGAAGCTGCGCCACCAGGCCATCACCAATCGTTAGCAATGAATAATTACGCATCGCCGTACTAAAATCCAGGCCATGCTGTATCATCCCGATTCCCAGTCCGCCTAGCAGGTTAATGATCAGAATCAATATGCCGGCAACTGCATCACCACGAACAAACTTTGATGCACCATCCATCGAGCCATAAAAGTCAGCCTCCTGTGTGACCTCCTGTGACGTAATCGGGCATCATCCTGGGAGATCAATCCCGCATTCACATCAGCATCAATCGCCATTTGTTTACCTGGCATAGCGTCCAGAGTAAACCGTGCACTCACCTCAGAAATACGCCCGGCACCCTTGGTCACAACAACAAAGTTGATAATAACCAGAATCATAAAGACCACGATACCAACAACGTAATTACCGCCAACAACGACCTCACCAAAGGCCTGTATTACCTTGCCTGCTGCAGCCCCCCTTCATGACCATTTAAGAGCACAACACGGGTTGATGCCACATTTAAGGCGAGCCTAAGCAGAGTAGCCGCAAGCAAGATGGTAGGGAAAACAGCAAAATCTAATGGACGTAAGGCATAGATACAAACCAGCAGAACAACGATTGAAAGCGCAATATTGAAGGTAAAAAATACATCCAACAAAAACGTTGGCATTGGCAGGGTAACCATCGCCAATACCACAAGTAACAGCAACGGAATACCCAAGTTCCCCTGACTGATACTTCTAGCATTCTGCAGAATGGCTGCTCTATCCACGTCACCTACCGTCAAATAAATGTCAAAACAAACTAACTACCGATTACACCATCAATAGACCTGCACGCATTGTACAGAATGCGTCAACTTAATGACATATTTATAGTCTTTTGTATTTAATGCAAAAAATACGCCAGCTATTCATCACGGCGCAGATCATCTGGAATATCCAGCTGATGGTCTTTGGGAGGAGGATTTGCAGGCCCGGATTTTCCGGTGTCTCTAAGCTGGAATACGTACGCCAATACCTGGGCTACTGCCGTATACAGCCCGGAAGGAACTTCTTCATCAATTTCAGCCGCATAGTACAATGCACGAGCCAGCGAAGGTGCCTCAAGCACGGCAACATCATACTCCTGCGCCACTTCTCGGATCTTTAGCGCCATAAAATCGACACCTTTGGCAACAACAATCGGTGCATCACTCTGACTCTGATCATAACGTATCGCAACGGCATAATGGGTCGGGTTGGTAATAACCACGTCGGCAGTTGGCACTTCTTTCATCATCTTACGCTGCGACATTTCATACTGCAGCTGACGAATCTTACTTTTCACCTCTGGCTTACCTTCGGTGCTCTTCATCTCATCCTTGATTTCCTGCATGGTCATTTTTAGTTTTTTATTATAATCGTAGAGCTGATAAGGGACATCAATCAGCACAATAGAGATCATTGCGGCACTGATTACCAGAAAAGCCCAGGCCAATATAGTAACGGCATGTGCCATAGCCGGATTAACGGCTTCTGCCGTCAGACCGATCAACTCGGGGCGTAACAAATAAATAGCAAGAATTGCGATAGCGCCCACTATCACCACTTTACCCACAGCCTTAAACAACTCAACCAGCGACGTTATCGAGAACATGCGTTTGAAGCCAGCAATCGGGTCTAGCCGACTCCCCTTTGGCTGCAAGGCTTCGCCGCTAAAATTCCAGCCACCCAGCGCGGCTGCTGAAAAAATGGTTGCCAATAAAACCAGCAGAAAGAAGCCCCATAAACTGAAAAAAGCATCAAACAGGGAAATATAAAGGTGTTGTGCCATATAGGCAGGATCAGCAATAGCCTCACCACGAAGAGAAAAATTGAATTTGAACACACCCAGCATCGCCGATGCGACGCCCGGCCCAAACAACAACGCCGATGCAGCAGATGCCATCAGCAAAGCCAGGGTACTCAACTCTTTCGAGCGTGCGATATCGCCTTTCTTTCGCGCATCCTGAATGCGCTTTTGCGTAGGCTCCTGTGACTTTTCCTGACCAGTATCTTCAGCCATAGATCACCCGCTCAGTGGAGGCAACAAGCTATGCACAAAATCCAGCATATAATGCGTTGTGCGTATGTAGTGATCATAAAAAATTGGCAGATAAATCCAATGCATAATCAAGCCCATCAACATGGTAAAGGGGAAGCCAATGGCAAATACATTTAACTGTGGCGCCGCCTTAGTCATCACACCAAATGCCAGGTTAATAATCAACAAGGCCGTAATCGCAGGCAATGCCATCAACAATGCCGCAGCAAACATCCAACTGAGGGACAATACTACCCGCATAAACACCTCACCATCAAAACCGCCCATTCCAACCGGCAAGGCATAAAAACTCTGCGCCATAATTTCCATCATCACCAGATGACCATTCATAGCCAGAAATAGCAGAATAGCCATCATGGAGTAGATCTGTGCCACAACAACTATTTGCACACCCGTACTGGGGTCGGTCATAGAAGCAAAACCCAACCCTGATTGCATCGCAATCATCTGCGCACCTGCAATAAAGCTCTGAAACAAAAATTGCAGCGCAAACCCCATTATTGTGCCGATGAGAATCTGATGCAGTATAACCACCCAGGTCTCGAGTGATAAAGGATCGTATGAAGGCATCTCTGGCAGGATTGGCACCAGCAGGAAGGTAACCGCCAGCGCCAAACCCAAACGCACCCGCACTGGTACCATTTGTGTACCAATGATCGGCATTGACATAAAAAATGAGCCGATGCGAAATAGCGGGAAAAGCACGCCTGCTACCCAATACTCCAGATCAGCCAGAGATACAAACACTGTATTAGCCTATTAGAATCGGGATATTCATAAACAGATAGTTAAACAGATCCAGAATCTGTGTGACTATCCAGGGACCAAAGTACATTAATGCCAGCAAGCTGACGATCAGACGTGGGAGGAAGCTGAGAGTTTGTTCGTTGATCTGTGTTGCGGCCTGAAACACCGAGATAATCAAACCCACAACCAGGGCAGGCCCAACAATAATAGCAACAAACTTGATAATCAACCAAAAAGCACTGCCATAAAGATCCAGTACGGTTTCAATCAACACAGACTGATCCTCCGCTAGATGCCAAAGCTTGCCGCCAGCGTGCCCACCACCATAGCCCAGCCATCTGCCAGCACAAACAGCATGATTTTAAAGGGTAAAGACACTATGACAGGTGACAACATCATCATACCCATCGCCATTAATACACTGGCCACTACCAGGTCAATTACCAGAAAAGGGATAAACAGCATAAAACCTATTTGAAAAGCCGTTTTTAACTCACTGATCACAAACGCGGGTATAAGTATACGTAACGGCACATCTTCAGGACTTTCAACACGTGGCGTATCAGAAATACGCATAAACATATCCAGGTCGCTCTCCCGGGTGTTGCCCATCATAAACTGATGAAATGGCCTCGAAGCTGCTTCCAGTGCCTCCATACTCGTCAGCTCTTCAGCCAGATAGGGCTGCACAGCCGCTTCATTAATACGATCAAATACCGGGGCCATAATGAAGAAGGTCAAAAAGAGTGCTAATCCAACCATCACCTGATTGGAAGGTGTCTGCTGCAAGCCCAGCGCCTGCCTTAAAATAGCAAATACAATAATGATACGGGTAAACGAGGTCATCATCATCAGCATTGCTGGCAGGAATGTCAGCAATGTCATCAACGCAAGAATTTGCAGTGTTACCGAATACTCGGTATTACCATCCTCGTCAACACTCAAAGTGATTGCCGATATTCCCTGATCAGCATGGGACAAAGAAGGTAAAAAACACAGCAGCAGAGCCAGCAACCAAAGGTAGCGCGCCATTATTTGCTCCGCTTCTGTATATATTGACTTAGCTTTTTGGAAAATGCGGAATCTGTACCACTCTCCAACTCTATTACCGGCTGATCAAAGCTCTTTAACAAGCTTACCTGCCCCTGAGCGACACCCAGTAGCAGTTGCTGCTCACCGACCTGTACCAACACGGCACGCTCACGATTACCTAAAGACATAGCCGCCACAACCCGAAGCTTCCTGTGCTGTCCCGGCAGCAGTGTTACCTTACGCAACAGCCAGGCAATCAGAAAGATAGTACCAAAACCAGGCCGAGCCCAAGCAATAGTTGCAGGATCGATGCAAGACTCATGGGGTCACCACCGGAATAGGCAAGAGAAGGGGCAGACTGACGTTCAGCCTCACTCCAGACTAGCGGACTAAAAAGCAACAGGCACAGCGCTAAACGGAACATAGCTATTTAAGACGCCAGATGCGTTCCTGTGGACTGATAACATCAGTAAGCCTGATGCCATAATGGTCATTTACAACCACCACCTCTCCATGCGCAATCAAGGTACCATTGACCTTCACATCCAGTGGTTCGCCAGCAACACGGCTAAGCTCAAGGACTGAGCCTGATTCAACTGCAGCAGGTTGCGGATAGCAATTTCTGTCCCGCCAACTTCAACCGTTAGTTTTACCGGTATGTCGAGAATAACGTCCAGCTTGGCATCATTAACTGGCGAGGACTCATCTTCCAGCTCAGACAGTTCAACCGCTTTTACAGCGGCCTGGTCCGCCTCACCTTTCGGGTCTGCGGCATCATCGCCACCTACCTGCTCTTCCATAGCGGCCGCCCACTCATCTGCCAGAGCTTGCTGGTCTACATTGGTATCGTCTTCACTCACGCACTCTATCTCCGGACTTACACATCAGTCATTATCATGCTGGATTGTTTCGACTATTTTTACTGCAAGATTACCACGTGACGCCCCCAGTTGGCAGGTGTACATAGGCAAACCATTGGCACTCAGTGTGAGGTGGTCAGGTATATCCAGAGGAATTACATCACCTTGTTCCATCGCCACCACATCTCTTAGTGTCATCTCCCGCTCAGCTACCAACAAATCCAGATTGAGACGTGCACAAACAATATCCTTCCGCAGGGAGTTCAACCAACGCTCATCGGTTTCATGTTCACTACTCTGATAGGATGACATCAGTTGATCACGAATTGGCTCTACCATGGAGTAAGGCAGCGTGACGTGAAAATCACCATTTCCACCTTCAAGATCAACCTGGAAGGTATTGACGATGACCACTTCACTCGGACCGACTACATTTGCCATAGCCGGGTTTAGCTCATGAGATATCTGCTCAAAAGCAACTTCAGCAACGGGTAGCCAGGCTTCACGCAGATCATGCAACAATTGAGTCACTGTTTTATGAACCAGCCGTGTTTCTGTTGGGGTAAAATCACGGCCTCGATTTTTGCATGCCGCCCATCACCACCAAAATATTGATCGACCAGCTTAAACACCAGCTTGGCATCAATAATAAATAATCCCGTACCACGCCAGGGGTGAACCTTCATGAGTGACATGCTGGTAGGTACATAAAGTGTATGGATATAATCACCGTACTTCATTACCTGCACGCCACCTACGGTGACATCGGCTGAACGCCTGAGGAGATTGAACAAGGTCACCCTGGCCAGACGCGCAAAACGCTCATTAACCATTTCCAGCGTAGGCATCCGCCCACGCACAATACGCTCCTGGCTCGCCAGATCGTATGGGCGGACACCACTGCCGTCATCATCTTCGGCCTCATCGGAGGTATCCACATCGCCATCGTCAACGCCATGTAACAGGGCATCGATCTCATCCTGCGAAAGTAGGTCTTTGACCGACATGGTTACAGCTCCATCACTGCATTACAAAATTGGTAAACAGCACGACTTCAACACCTGCAGAGCCACCCCGATCTTCAATCAGGCGATTAACCAGAGCGGTGGCTTCATCCTGCAAAGCGCGTATACCCTCTACGCTACGCAGTGCTTTTGAGTCGGCTGTGGTAAACAACGTATTTAACCGTGCGACAACCAATGGCATATGCTGGTTTAACACCTGCTCAACAGCTGGATCACGTGTTTTCGCTTCGGCATAGATTTGCATAAAATGGCGATTGCCATCTGGGTTTTCCAGCGAGGCCACGAACATCGGCCGCCCTTCCAACGTACGTATTTTGATATAAATCGCCTCAGGCTGTACGTTTTCAGTTGCCATATCGGCTTCTTCTTCGTTACCTGAAAGTAAAAAAAAAGGCGGCACCCCCTGCTATCAAGACCAGAAATATAGCGGCAGCAATGATTATAATCAGTTTTTTCTTGCCACTTTTCGGCTCGACTGTCGTTTCGCCCTGAGCGTCTTCGTCAGCCATTGACTCCCCCTGTTATTTGGCTACAAATTACTGCTGCTAATATACCACAGTGTGTTTATAACAGGGGAACAGCTTCAGGCATAATAATCAATAAGCCCTATTTTACGCGCACCAGCACGCGAAACTGGCGCATCACCTAAATCATCGCCCATACCCCCAGCAAAACTATTGCCTGCGGTATCACGTTTTTCTTTATCTGCTCTTTCCTGAGTCGATTGATCCTCTACGGAAGCATCAGATAAATTTAATCCCTGCTCGGCAAACATCTCACGCAAGCGCGGCATACTTTGTTCAAGCACCTCTCGTACAGCCGCATTAGGGGCACTGAAAGATAAAGACACTTGATCTGAACCATGTATTTGCACACGGATACGTAAAGAGCCTAATTCCGGCGGGTCCAATCTTACCTCAGCAACACGCGGTCCCTGTTGCGCCATCATCACCGCACGTTCTCCCAAAGCTTTACTCCAGGCTGGATTCAGCATTTTCTGCATCAAGGCATCCTGTGCATTTTGCGCCTGAGGCATTGGAGCCTGAACTTGCTGCTGCGCAGGTATAGCCATACGCAGCGCTTCAGCAGACTGGGCAGGGTTATTCTCAGTACGTGCGGTAGCGGTAGAACTACGCTCATCAGTTACAACGGCCCGCAATCTGTCACTCAAGGCTTGCTCAATTGATGTTGAGCGCCCCTCCGTCATCGCTGCATCCGAAATAGCTGAAACACGCTCTCCCGCTGATATTTCAGTAACCGGACGATTTGGCATAAAGGCTCACGCACAACCCCAGTAGCCAATTCAACACGCTTGTCACGGTCTTTATCTGTTTCACGCTGCCCCCTGGGCGCTCGGGCGGCAAGGCCACGCGGTCAACTTTTTCCCCGACATCAGCCGCCTGACGCTCAGCCGCTAACTGCTGCACTGTCTGATTGAGCATACTAACCGGCTGATCAGGCGTCTGTGCATTTGCAGCGTCTTTACTAACTCCAGCACGCGCTTCGGCCTGTTCCTCTGCAGGTACTCCCCCTCTGCCAAACGGGAGGAGTCAGCTTGACGTCCCGCTGACGCCATAGCGGCTGCTTGCGCCTGATCAGACGCCAGGGTCGCAAATACGCCATCAGATGCTTTTGCCCTATCTTCAGCAGCCCCTGTTTCAGCCTGTAACGCGGTTCGTGCCCGACGAGCTGTCTCAAGCTCAGCCCATAGTTGCCGAACCATCCGTTCAGCCTCTGCCATCTCTTCAGTTGATAAAGCTTCAGGCAAAGAAGGCTGTGCAGATACAGGATTTTGAGTTTCTGGTGCAGCGAGCTTTTGCTCCAGGTAGCTGATCAGTGTATGTTTTGCTTCTTGACTCAGCGGCAAAGGGTCATCACGCGAAGTAGAAGGGCCTGCTTCGGATACATCAGTTGGAGATTCGAGCAGTGCTTTTAAATACTCCAGCAGGTCGGCATCACTCACATCGGCATCCGCTAGGGTACCTGACTCATCAAGGACGATTTCCTTATCAGGCTCTGCCTGCTGCAACCCCAATCGTAACAATTCCACTGCCGACTCAATCAAATCAGTGTCATCATCACCCACTTGCTGAAGTAATTGATCCAGGTTTTGCAATAGCTGCTCAGCCGTCTCAGGCGGCAATTTAATGCCGTTATCAACGCCCTCCATGACCAGCTTTTGCCGTGCCGCTTCATCAGCCAATGGCATCAATTGCCCTTGAGCAGACATGCCCATCCACAAGGTATAAAAGCCACCCGGGTCGCCAGAGGGTGCCGCCACAAGCGCTGCTCCTGACTGCATCGGCATAGCTGTATTGGCGCTGGGAGAGGGAGAAAGTAAACCGCCCAGTAATTGCATGGCAGAAGTTGGGGATGACATGTGCAGCTCCTGAAAGTCGTTATCCAGTTTAGTTACTGCAAAAAATGCGCCAAAGCAGTTTAAATACCGAAGGACCTGTTTCGCTGAGAACGCTCGTCCGTTTCCTGCTGTTCACGTTTATCACGCATATACTGTTCATCCAGCCGGGCTTTATCAGTAAGTTTTTCAATACCTTTAAAGCGCGCATAAACACTCTGCCAATACTGCTTGACCTGCTCCAGTTGCTGCCGTGCAACCCGGATGGTTTCATGCTGCTGCCGCAGCGCGTGCTCCAAACGTCCGATAAATGCCTGGTGTTGTTGCAAGGCATTGGTTGTCATACCCTGCTGGCCTGCCAGGGTAAACTGCTGCTGATACTCCAGCATGTAATTCTGCAACTGAATCAACTGCGCTTCTGCCTGCTGGAGGCGCTGCTGACTGTCCGCAAGATAACGATCCGCCGTTTCCCGCTGACGCCGGGAAAGATCCAGCACCACACCCAAGCGCTGAGAGCGGGGTTTATTCATCGCCGATCACCCTTTGACACACCGCCACGCATACCCTGGGAAGGAGTATTCATTGACGGCGATGGCATACTCATCGACATAATTAATTCCTGTGTAGAGCGTTCAAGATCAAAGGATTCCGTCATCCCCTGCTGCAAATAGGCCTGTAAAACCGGCAACATATCTATTGCGCGATCTGTTTGTGGATCACTGCCACGCACATAGGCCCCCACAGCTATCAGATCAGCATTTTGCTGATAGCGCGAAAACAGGCGTTTGAACTCAAGTGCCTTAGCGAGGTGTTCCGGCTGAATAACCTGAGGCATGACACGGCTGATAGAAGCCTCTATATCTATGGCCGGATAGTGCCCCTGCTCGGCCAAGCGTCGAGACAGCACTATATGCCATCTAAAATAGCCCTGGCCGCATCTGCAATCGGATCCTGCTGATCATCACCTTCCGTTAGTACAGTATAGAAGGCTGTAATAGAACCCGCACCCTCCTGTGAATTCCCTGCTCTTTCAACAAGGCGCGGCAAACGTGCGAAAACCGAGGGCGGATAGCCTTTAGTTGCAGGTGGCTCACCTACAGCCAGCGCAATCTCACGCTGAGCCTGTGCGTAGCGGGTAAGCGAATCCATCAACAGCAACACGCGCTTACCCTGAGCACGAAAATATTCGGCGATACGTGTCGTCAACTCTGCCGCTCGCAGGCGCATCAACGGCGAGTCATCCGCAGGTGATGCCACAACGACAGAGCGTGCCATGCCGTCCGGCCCGAGACTGTGATCTATAAATTCACGGACTTCGCGGCCTCGTTCACCAATCAAACCCACCACAGTGATGTCAGCCGAGGTATAGCGCGTCATCATACCTAACAAGACCGACTTGCCAACACCACTACCTGCAAACAAACCCAAACGCTGACCACAGCCGACTGTTAACAAACCATTAATTGAACGAATACCGACATCCAGGGAGGTATCAATGGGGTGGCGTGACAAGGGGTTAATAGTTTCGCCCTGCATAGGCACATAGCGTTCAGCATCAAGCTCACCCTTGCCATCGATAGGCTGGCCAATACCATTAATGACCCGGCCCAACAAACCAAATCCTACTGGCACTAAACTCCCCGTACGCTGTGGAATCACCCGGGCGCCCGGTTGCAAGCCTTCAACGCTAAATAATGGCATCAGTAGATCCGATCCCCGGAAAAACCAACCACTTCCGCTTCCGAGTACTGCCCTTTAATCACCTCGATTTTACAGTAATCGCCCAGCGCAACTTTCAAACCAACCGCCTCCAGCGTCAGTCCAATCAGGCGCGTAATACGTCCACTGACTTCCGGATAAGCGGGGGTAAATAAGGCTGGATCCTGTAAGTGAGACTGGTGCTGGAAGAGTGGCATATAATCTCCGTTATTGCGGAGCTGTGGGTTTATACTTCCCCAATGCAGCCGACAATTGTTCTGCTATCTGCTGTAAGCGGGTTTCCACAGTATGATCTACCCGGCTATTTTCAGTAACCAGACGACAACCACCCACAGTAATGCTCTCATCAGATACCAGCGTAAAGGCTTCACGTTGAGCCAATCGCTCCAGTGCATCCATATCTGCAGGATTTACCTGGACCTGGCAGCTTTGTGTTGTCGATGGCAGTTCACTCAGGGCAGCGCTGACAGCCTCAACAATATGCACCTCAGTGGCTTGCAGTTCGGCATGCACGACCGCTTCGGAAAAACGCAAAACCAGATTACTTAACAAGCTTTCCAGAGCTTTTTCCTGTTCGGCAATAGGTTGCCGGAAAGATGCCTGCAGACTATCCAGCAATGCCAGCTGTCGACTGATTTCCGACTCGCCAGCCTCCAAGCCCTGTGCATGGCCTTGCTTATAGCCATCGGCTTTTCCCTGCTCGAAGCCCTCTTCGCGTCCCTGCGTAAAGCCTTCTTTAAATGCATCTTCACGTATTTGCTCAATCTCCGCCAGGGTCAGCTTCTCTGCAGCCACATCTTCATCAACCACCGTCACTGTTTCTTCCTGATAAGCTGTCTGAAAGGCAGAACTCTGAGGCCCACCGTCCATTTCAGGTAGCGCCCAGGCATTCAGACGTCGCGCTTCGGCAGCCGGTATTCTGACGGGGAAGAGCTTATCGGCTTTCATCGGATCAGATCATATCATCTGAACTGCCCAACGTTATCTCACCTTCATCGGCAAGTCGTCGGGCAACATTAAGGATCTCTTTCTGTGCAGACTCCACTTCACTAACTCGCACAGGTCCTTTAGCCTCAAGGTCATCACGTAACAACTCAGCGGCTCGCTTGGACATATTTTTAAATATTTTTTCCTGTAATTGCGAGTCTGCTCCCTTGAGGGCCACTACCAGCTGATCTGTCTGAATTTCACGCAGAATAACCTGAATACCCCGATCCTCAACATCCAACAGGTTATCAAATACAAACATCAGGTCAGAGATCTGATTGGCCAACCCTTCATCAGTTTCCTTAATAGCATCCATCAGTTCAGCTTCTATCTGCGTATCAATAAAGTTCATAATATTGGCTGCCGACTTCACCCCGCCCAGACGTGTCAACTGAGTTGAGCGTGGGCCACTGAACTGACTTTCAAGCATATCATTCAGTTCCTGCAGAGCTTGCGGCTGAATCTGGTCCAGGGCAGCAACACGCATAACAATATCCAAACGCACTTTATCATCAAAAAAACCAAGCACACTAGCGGCCTGATCCGGCTCCAGATATGACACTATAACGGCCTGAATTTGCGGGTGTTCAAAGCGGATAATTTCAGCAACCTGCCGGGCATCCATCCAACGCAGCGTATCCAGACCAGAGGTATTGGTACTGAACAAAATTCTGTCAATCAGTGTTTTAGCCTTATCTTCACCCAATGCCTGATTCAACATAGCGCGAATATAACGGTCATTATTAATACCAATACCGGTCTGATCACTCACAACATCCAGAAAGTCCGCAACCACCGATTCCACACGCGACTGAGGCACATTATCCAGTCGAGACATAGCTTCGCCGATCTGCTGCACTTCTTTAGGTCCGAGATGCTTGAGTATTTCAGCCGCATCACCTTCGCCCAGACTGATCAGCAGCACAGCAGCCTTTTCAATATCGCTCAACCCGTCACTCACGCTCTACCACCCACTGTTTAATTGCCTGAGCTACACGAGCCGGATCTTCTGCCACCATACTGCGAATTTCATTCAACTGATAATCAAAACTATCATTAGGAGTGACCATGGCGGCAGACTCAGCACCACCAAAAGTCACTTTATCATCCGCAATTCCAGAACCATCCAAGGAATCCAGTTCTGCAGAAATTTGCCCTGCAGGCCCCAACTCATTAGTGGAACGACTGCCCCCAGCTGTAGAGAGGTGTTTGAGTACTGGACGCAGAATTCCCAACACAAGAATCAGCACAAATACACCAGCACCCAGTTGCTTGAGCAAACCTGCTGCCAGAAAGCAACATCCACTACCTCATATTCCTCTGGTGGAACAAAGGCTGAGTTAATCACATTAACGCTATCACCTCGCAATGCCGAAAAGCCTACGGCATTCTGCACCAACAGGCGCAAGCGATCCAAATCCTCTTCGGACCAGGAAGTTCTGCTCAACTCCCCCGTCTCTGCATTAACATTAGTCAGATCATCAACGACCACCGCTACCGACAAACGTTTGACGCCCCCCATCTGCTGACGGGTATAACTGATGCTTCGGTCCAGCTCAAAATTACGTGTCGCCTGATTTCGACTGGTTCCGGCACTTCCCGCACCAGCCATCGCTCCATCGGCTCCGGCAATTTCCGGCACAGCGACCGGACCTGGTGGCTGATTAGCTAACGCACCCGGGACACCGGCAGCCACATCACCAACTTCTCGGTGCTCCTCCATAACCTGCTCACTTCGCAAAGCTGGCAAATCAGGATTGTAGACCTCACTGGCTTGCTCCACTTCAGTAAAATCTATATCAGCGGATACTTCCGCTCGGAAATTACCCAACCCGACAACTGGCTGTAAAATGCTATTCACCCGGTTAACCAGCGTATCTTCCACTTGACGCACATATTCTAACTGCCGGGCTGCCAACACCACATCAGAGTCAGCATCGCGAATGTTCAGTAAACGGCCGCGCTGATCAACTATAGTTACATCTTTAACATCCAGCTCAGGGATACTGGACGCCACAAGGTTGGCAATAGCGGCTACCTGGTCCCGCTCCAACTGACGCCCAGAAATGAGTTCCAAAAACACGGATGCCCGAGCTTGCGCTGATCGCGTATAAATACTGTATCTTTGGGGATAGCCAGATGGATGCGGCTGAGCGCACTGCCATCATATTAGAAATAGTACGAGCCAGTTCACCTTCCAGGCCTCGACGATAACGGGTTGTCTCCATGAACTGACTGCTGCCCATACCGTGATCCTGATCGAGCAACTCAAAACCTATGGTTTTATCCGCGGTGAAGCCATCTGCTGCGAGTTGCAACCGGGCAGTATGTATATGCGATTCCGGTACCAGAATCGCACGCCCATCCGCATCGAAGCGGTAGGGGATTTTATTCACGCGAAGCTGCTCTATCACCTCATTGGCATCAGAGAAACTTAAGTTGGCATAAAGCATCCGATAGTCAGGTTGCTGTGACCAAAGCACTACAGCAAAGCCAATGGCAACGCTTGCTGCCAATCCAATCATTAAACCCAACTGACGCAAAATCCCCAGGCTGTTGAACCCAGCCATGAGACCGCCTCTTGAATTTAATGAACCTGCTGTATTTTCCATTTATACCAACTCAGTTAGATAGGCATCTTAGAGACATCTTCATAGGCCTGAACCAGACGATTACGTACCTGCGTCAAGGCATCGAAGGAAATAGACGCTTTCTGCGCCTGAATCATAACCTGAGGTAGATCAATACCTGGATCACCGCGCTCATACGATTCGCGCAACTGATTTGACATTTTTTGATTTGAATTTACTTGATCCACAGCCGATTTAAGTAAATCCGTAAAGCCGCTACGCTCGGATTCCTTGACGGCATTTCCAGGTGCATCAGGTCGCAAGCCTGGCATATCGATCTGGCGCGCAGCCTGCTGCATATCAGACCGCATGGAACGCATTTGCGCCAGAACACTATTGATATCAGACCTCTCAATCATGTTCAGACCTCGTTGAGTAGTGGCATTATTTTGACATTATAGCGCCATCATTCATCAACAAGAAGTCGACAAGCAAAAATATGACAATTTTTTGTCATATCAACGACAAAACCCGGCACTATACATACTAAAATGCAAAAAGCAGGCCAAAACCTTATTTAGGAACAAAGATAGGTCGAACATGTATAAAAAGGCTGAACTAGTCAGCCAAAGGAGCGCCAAATTTCAGCCGCACATACATCAACGCAACCGTGATAGCATCGCCAAGTGCTGTATGACGTTGAATAATCGGAATATCGAGTTTTTTGGAAATAGTATCGAAACGCAGATCCACATCACCACCCACTGTCTTCCATTTAATGATGTCATGATATACGTGGGACAGCTCTATGGCTTTGTTAGGCAGACCAAAGCCATATTTTGGCCGGATATACTTGTCCAGCATGCGAATATCATAATTGACGTAGTAGCCAAGAATCGGGCGGTTGCCAACAAACTCCAACACCTGCTCCAGCGCATCATCGAGCTCTATACCATCAACCAGATCGCTGGCACGAATTTTGTGAATCTTGATAGAATCCCCAGTCAAAGAAGCTGGAGGTTTAAGCTTAATATCCAGGCGCTCACTGGTAATCACCCGCCGCCCACGTATACGTACGGCGCCTATGGACAGAATTTCGCCTTTTTTGACATCCAGACTGGTAGTTTCACAATCTAGCGAAACCACCTCATCCCCCTTATAGGATTCAAATAGATGGGCATAGGGCTGTCCCGAAACTCTCTACGCTCTTTAAAGCGCCGAATTGTTCTTGGAATAATCATTTTATTATGAGCCTATATGATAACGCGAAGCTAGGTACTTCTTGAAATCTTTAACAATTCTTAACGCATCTCTAAGCAGATCGCGTTCCAGCTTATTGAGTCGCTGCAGATCTATCGCATTAGGTGTTTTATCAACACCATCTGTACTCTCTTCTACGCGCTGAATCTGATGTTTCAGACGTATCTGAACAAACAGCGACAAGGCCTCTGCCAGATTTTCACCCACAGATTTACGCAACTGCTGCATTTCCACCAAAGCTTCAATACGCTTGAAGGTATTGGTTTCCAATATACGTTGCTCCAGTGCCATAGTACGAACACCATGCACAATCGGGAAAATACCACCTTTTTTGATATCCAGCATTCCCTTGTCTTTCAGGTTACCAAAAAAGGTCAACGGTGTATCAAAGTTCAAAGCCGCTTTGGCAAAATGCGAAAAAAAGATATCGTTATCTTTTATACTCCGCAGGAAAGCATTCCTTGCCACCTTAAACATCGCCGCATTACCGGCAAGCGGCTTCCCATCGACGGCAATCGCTAACTTCATTACCGATTCACCGTCAAATTTTTGACTCCAGCGACTTAGCTTTGCCGCCCACTCATCGGTGGAGTTAACCCATTCTGGATTGGATACCATAATATTACCTGGACAGGGAGGAAAGCCAAATGAGATTAAAGTCTCACTAAACTTCTGCATCACGGCCTGCATTTCTGGCCATTCCAGACCATCCCTGAAGATCAGACCATTATCCTGATCTGTTTTCATTATCTGCTCACCGCGCCCTTCTGAGCCCATAACAATCAGACAAACATGCGGCCGCATGTCGTTAGGAATCACCAGATCAAACAACTTGGATATAATTCTGCCATTCATTGCAGCAAGCAGCTCCATAGTGAAACGGATCTTCACCCCGGTTGAAATCAGTGCCTTAATCAGATCGGTCAAGCCTTGCGCTGCCTCCCTTAGGTCATCAAGGGTTTGTGCACGCTCAACGCGCAAACCAATAACATGTGAATGGCTGGAAAAATGGCTGAGCACATCAGTAAGTTCAACAATACCGAACAACTCAGAACCACGCATCACCACCACTCGCTCTATCTGCTGCTGCGTCATCATAATCAGTGCATTAAACAAGTAATCCTGCGGATCTGTTGTGATCAGGCGATAGCTGGCTATTTCTGAGACATCTGACTCCAACGGCATGCTCTTAATGATCACCGCATCAAGCAGATCCGTCCCTGTAACCATACCGTAGCGATTACCTTTCTTGGCGAGTACACAGTCTGCTTTCATCTCACGCATCATCCGCGTAGCTTCAAGGATGGATGTTCCCTCAAGCACAATAAGCGGCTCCCGGATGGTACCGTCTTCAATACGCGCCAGCATAAATTCAGCCATATCCTGATTTTGCCCATGCTGAGCAACAATCTCTCGCTTGGCTGTCAGGTTTTGTTGAAAATAATCAGCGAACAGTGCATTACTAGCGATTAAATCCATTAAGGTACGGGTTGGCAGTACATGGCAAATTGTTTCTTCTACGGCAATAAAGTTATGGATCGCCTTGCCATTCAGGACTGACCAACCACCAAAATAGTCTTCATCCTGATAATGGACAAACACACTGGCAGCCGCATCATTATTAACCAGTTCAGAACCGTCACTTTCCCCCACCTTGCCTTTGAGTATAATAAATACGCCTTCCGGCACCTCACCGGCGACAATAATGGTTTCGCCTTTCTGGAAATAGGCAATGTCCAGATTGTTATTAAGAACCGCCTGTTCTTTCTGACTCAACAGACTAAAGGGCAGATTATCCATATTAAACGATTCTGACATAGTGACTCCTGTTGTTATTATTCAAAGTGCGGGGCTCACTCTTTGATACGCGAAACTACCCCTTGCAAAAAAACAGCGATTAACAGCGAAACACCAAAGTTCAACAGCATGGCACAAGCTCCAAAAGCTTCCAGTGAAATCGCTGGCACCTGACCTGTATGAGCTAAATGCTGATTAAACCAGAAAACATACACCACACTACTGATCAAGCCAGTCAGCATGCCAGTTAATACTGCATAGGGATGCAGTCCGGGTTTTAAGATTAGCAATAGCGTAGCCGGAAACAAGGTTGCGGCGACCAGTGCAATCACCTGATTCATCAAATCAACCAGCGAGCCGGGTAGTATTAATGCGAAGGCACCTGCTATAAGCAACATAACCACGGCCACCATCCGCGCCAGCTTAAGCTCAACCCGTTGCGTCAAGCGTCTGGAAAATAACTGCACAGCGGCAGACTGGGCAGTTGAAACCATCAGAACGACAGCACTAGAAAGGATTGCGGTAACGATACCCACACTAACAAGGCCAATAACCCACAAGGCATAGAGGAGACTTCCGGGATTAAAAACAGACGCAACTCTTCTGCCACATACAGCTCAGAGGGAAATCGCTGCTGCAGAGGCTCATAAACACCCGCTGCCGGATTAAGCAAGAGACGCTCCCCAGACAAACCGACTTTATCGCTATACTCAGGTATTAAGCCTACAAATGGCTGACCAGCAGCATATTGTACTTTGCCATCCTGAGTATGATCGTACCAGGCCAGCCTTTTACTCTGCTCCCAGCTGTAAAACCAGTCAGGCATACGACTATACGCAGTACCTTCATTTTGTTCACCGTTGACAGTCTGAATCAGACGCAACTCCCCCATTTCAGCCATAAGCGGCATGGAAGAATAAATTAACCCAAGAAACACCAACATCCACACGGCACTGTGACCAATATCGGTTGTCTTTTTAACTGACTGATAGCGCAGTAACAGGTGAGGCAGCACAGCAACACCCGCTATCAACGACACTAGCAATAACAATAAATCAGCCATACTCCGCTGAGAGGCTTGTAGCGTAAAGCCCAACTGCTGTTTTAAGCTATTTAGCGATTGTTGAAACTCAAAGTTTGAACCAGAGTAAAAGCTACTGCTGAAAATTACACCAAAACGCTGATCAAACTCACCAACCAGGTAAATTGCCAGAATCATCAATGCACAGAAAAGGATGCAATATTGCAACATTTGCACCTGCGTCATGGCTTGCATGGATCCCAGTACAACATAAAAAAATAACAGCAACATACCAATCATGACACCGGCCTGTATAGATAGCTGCAAGTGTCGGGAAAAAATTAAACTCATCCCGCGTAATTGCAAAGCTAGCAGCAAGGTGCAGACTACTACTACGATGAATAACACCAGGAGACCTAGCAAACGGGAACTGTAACCTGCTCCCAGATAGCCCGACAAACACAAGCGACCTGAATGAAACTGTGCAGGCGCTATCCACAACCCCATTACAACCAATCCAACCAACCATCCTGTCAGTATTATCTGGCCATCCTGTGGATTAACAGAAAGTAGACCAAAAAACCCCAGAAAGGTGGCAGCGCATAACCAGTCAGCCGCCGAAGCCATCCCCCTGGCCAGGGTGACGAACTGCTGCTAAGTGTGTAAAAGTCACCTTTAGATCCACTGCGGCCGGATACCATCACTAACAGATAAAATATGACCGTTGCGCCGACTAAAAGATATATAAACAGATCTGCTCGCATCAGATCATCCCCTGGGCGTTAACCAGCATTCAAGGCTAATCTAACAAAGCCCATTCAGCACCGATAGCCGGACTTTAGTCTCAGCGATACTCAGCGTTGACAAACCGCTTTATAGAGCTTGCCTGAAGGCTCAAGTGTACGCAACTGAGTTACATCGGCTTGCCGATCTTCTGTTAGAGGCAGCACTTCAGCGGTATCACAGTTGAGCAAGTGCGCCCGGTGGGTGACGTGGTCAATATGCTTTTTTTTCAAAGCGGTAGAGCATAAATTCAACCAGCGTAGCGTCTTCCGTATCATGCGCAATCAGGTTGTTGGTATCCACAACGGTAAAAGCGATAGTCATTGGATAGTAATAGGTCCAAGGACGCCAGAACACTTCATCGCGTTCAGAAGAAATCACC